>NZ_CAWQGD010000002.1:0-21504 GCF_963894355.1 Vibrio sp. SBT000027
ACGATACGTATGTCGAATTGGGAGTGACTGGGCCAAGAGGGATGGAGGTGGCGAGGTACAATTGGTTCCAAGCCGTTCAGTATTGTCAGCAGCTCGATTATCAGGGTAAACAAGATTGGCGATTACCGACTCTAAATGAACTAATTGCTGTATACAATACTGCCCAAGGAGCAGCTAACGGCATGTGGGATAGGAATGATTGGGCGACCAAGCGTCCTTTTTGGGTAACTCGGAAGAATAGTCCGACTCGGCATACCCATTTCTATTTAAACAAGGGCTACAGCAGCAACACCGAAGACACCGATGGCAATTACGTCAGTTGCATTACCGAGCAAGCGGATCCGGTCCCTGTCGGTAACCTAATCTTCAGCCCTGCGCTTAACGTAACCGTTGTCTAAAAAGGCTTCCGGTGTGTCACACCCGATGCAGATGGCGAATATGAAGAGGATGGCTCTTATGGACCCGCTGGCATGGCTGTAGCTAAGTACAAGTGGGGACCCGCTAATCAGTATTGTAATCAGCTCGACTATGACGGTAAACAAGATTGGCGATTACCGACTAAAGATGAGTTAGTGACGTTATACAACAGTACCCAAGGGAAGCTAAGGGAATGTGGAGTAAGCACGATTGGGCGACGGTGAATTCTTTTTGGTCGTCGACCTTGTCTAGTTCGGTGCCTAGTTCGGGTATACACAACCATGTCAGCTTGAACAACGGCTACGTCGGTAGCTACCTCGACACCCTCTACCCAATTTACGTCAGTTGTGTTCACGACTATAAACCTGACGGCGGCGATAAACCTGACGGCGGCGATAAACCTGACGGCGGCGATAAACCTGACGGCGGCGATAACGGCACACTCATTCAGCCGGATACCGTGACTAAAAATACCGCGTTATATACATTGGCGGTTGAAAATAAAGACATTAAACATATTAATGGAAAATTATCATCCTCTACTGATATTCATTATTTTGGGAAATTTTTGGAAGATGAAAATCAATATCATATGAATGATATTCAAATACATTTGGCATCCAGTGATACCGCGGTTCTCACTAACAATACACCGCGTACGCTTGATGACTTTTATCTGATGGTGGATGGGAAGGTTAAATATGTCGATTTGGATAATGGAGCACCAATAACGCCTTTTTCAAAAAATGAAATAGAGCTTTCAATTAACGATATCAAGGATATTGATTGGTTAGAAGTCAGCCCTTTATTTTCACCGATTTTATTTCAAGCAGGGTTCAACAACTGTGCCAGTAAAGGCGACGATGAACGCTGTTTTGAAAAGCCAGATAAGACACAGTCTCTGGTTTTTGATCGGCTTTTTCAGTATTACAAATCGGCATTAAATAAAACTGATAGTTATCAGGTTTTTTATAACAGTTTCATTGTTCTGCATGCTGATTGTACAATCCCTGGGAAACGTCACCCTAAGCTCCTCTGTGCTCTTGATATCAATGATCCCGATGAGGTCGATGAATACGTAACTCAGCGCTGGTTACATATGACCCGGTCACAAGACCGAAGGGTAAAAACAGAACATTATATGCGTAACATTAACGCAGAGGGTGTTGGCGGAGGAGAGGATTGGGCGGTGCGCGGAGGTTGGGGGCATTTATCATTAAAAACGGACATTTTTCCACAATTAGTCAATGATGCTGCCTTTTTGCGAGCAAGCCATATTAATATTGGATTTCACGAACTGATGCATGGTTTGGGTTTTTCCGCTCACGCTCATGGGATGACCTACGGTTACGCCAATGTCCTTGGGGACTATGTCGAAAATGAGATCGTAAACAGTACCAATACGTTTATGACACCGGCACCTGGGCAAGTACCGAAAAACATCATCACGTTTGACCGTGACTTTGATTGGCAAGGCAACAGTGCTCGTTGGAATGTCTATTTACACAGTCAAGAACTCGAATCCGGTGAACTCGAGCTTTTCGCGGTCAGCGAAAACTCAGGCATATCGTTATTACAAATGGACGAAGGCCACTACCGCTTAGAAGTTAAACAGCCAATGTCCGATATTCAATTGCACCTTCGCTCCAGTGTTGACCGTAATTTAGCCTCTGCGGTTATTTCTTTCGATGATATGTTTGAGCCCATCACAACAAGTAAGGTGAATTATGTATTTCCTGAATTTGAACCAGAATTTAGGCAAAGCGATTATAGCAAGTTGACCTTTTGGGAGGCTCGCCGATATTGTAAAGAACACTTCAAAGGCTACTCTCTTGCATCCATAGAGCAGTTGGAAGAGTTACATCGAGTATTTGGTCATATTAACAACGTCAAAGATCCCTTTGATGGCAGTCAGCTCAAGTTATCTTATCTGTCGACGACGGAACCTCAAGCTTGGAAAGCTTATACCGCAGAGCTCGGGGATACGTTCGTGAAAAGTGAGATAAATGTGACAACGGACTTAACCTTCGGTGATGGCAATTATGGTTTAGTGTGTGCCAAAGATCACTAATTGCCGTAAGGGTACGGCAAACGTAAGCGGCTCCGGCCGTTACGATTAACCGGGTAATCAAGTGTCAACCCGTCCTAGTATGGGTTGACACATGATTGACTAAAACGCTCGATGTACTTCATCGGGCGTTTTGTATTTTAGAACGGTGTGAGGCCTATGTTCATTATAGATTTTGACTGATTCAGCAACCATTTTCTTTGTTTCATCTAAATCATCTCGCCTTTTTCAACTTGGCCTACGGCCGCTAATTTTAAAGCTAAATAATAGTTTCGTTAAGTTCGCTTACGTGTTGCTTTCATGACACTCTCCAATTTCACGTTGGAAATGTGTCAATCATATTTAGGACGGTACACAAGCTTAAAACAAGTGGCTGGCTTAAGCTTGGTGAATGAGGCGAGTTACATTTGATAGGAATACGCCGAGCCAAGCACGGCTGGGAAACCGAAAAAGTCAAAGGAAAAAATTTAAAGACCCGTGATCTCACGGCTTAGCATCGATATCAGGTTTGCTGCCGGGGGCTACCATCGTATAGCCCCCGGCAGCCAATGGAACCGTTAGGATAAATAAAGTCAGGCTAACCGTTCCAATAAAAGGGGGCGTTTATTCTTTATTCAAACAAATGCTGCCAAAGCTATCAGACTCAAAACAATAGACTCGCTCATTTTGGTAAGTTAATCGATATAACGTTTGTATATTTAACTGTGGATCTTTACCATAAACCGTCGGCATTGTGACGGTGGATCCAGGAGCACAACTCACATCGAGTCTTTCATTCAACACTTTAGTGAACTCCATAAGAATTCCTTTTTCGTGCCTATGAACAGTGCCTGTCGCGTATAGGTTTGAATGAACACACTGGTTATAAACTCGTTGAAGGTGCAATGAAAAGCCTCCCCGGTTAACGGATAACATAATGTTTTCTTCACCAATATATTCCTCATCATCGGACATTATATGGAGCGTTGATGTATAACTGCCATCAACTAAAGCATGGTGAGCACTGTCGACTAAAGAACGACGTTCCGCGACATAGAACCCATGAATAGACGTCAACACGATCAATGCTAAAATAATCATATAAGATCGCATACTTTTCTTTCCCATTGATTATTCACTTCACTCTTTTTAAGGCCCAAAATAAAATAATTAGTAAACACTGTTCTGTTCACCATTTTCTCAATGCAACTGATCGTCACCGCTCCTTTTATGGCACTTGTTAACACCCCACGGTTTGCTTCAACTTGATTCAAATCTGTGTTTTTGATAGGGGGATGTACCTCAGGGTAAATAGAGCAAAGGTAAACATTGATGACCATTAAAAACACGCTCACAACTGGGAGAGTATACTGGCGTAGCCAGACTAAGGTATGCGCTGGTATCTTATTTGTTAAAGAAATATCCGCTGCAGGTTGAGACGTTTCCGGTAAAGGTAACAGCTCAACATGTACACAATCGTCAAGCGAATAACCTTTCTTTGGTTGCGTGATGATCACCGTGTGAGTCGTGACTTTGACGAGCTTTTTTCTAAGGGTACAAATCAGTTGGTTTAAATTGGCTTTTCTGTCAATACCAGCCGTTTCATCCCCCCAAATGTGACCTTCCATTTCAGCACGCGCCGTAATGACAACCCCCTGCATTTGACTTTCGCATAGTTTAAGTAAGAACTTGGACTCTGTTGTAGTAAGGCTAATTTCGTTGTCATTACCTTTTAAAAGTTTACTCACATAATGAAAGTAAAAATGTTCAGTGTTTGTTTTAATTATGTAGATTAAACTCATTAAGGATTTTCGCTCTATCTAATATTTTGACGATTTATCTTTTTGCTTAGCGGTGGTGATATCAAGTTATTTTTCACCACACTACTGATGACAATCCTATCACCAACCATGCGCGTTTAACACCACATGCCCCTAGCTTAACGTGATTTATAACAGAGAATTAAGTCGCCGCCCGCCTGATCCCGCCATCTACAAATAAAACTTAATATTTATTAACAATAAAATGAACTATCTAACGCAACTAACCAATAATATGATGGATAGATGATATTTATTAATGCTACAGCCCCCTACAGCTATGGGTAGAATATTAACCAAGCAATAGCAATAGCAATAGGACGTAAGTTATGGAGACGTTGATCTGTCGATCTTTTCAGTCTTTTATGGATTTCTGCGATAACGATATGGTGAAGAATAAAAACGTACACTGCACTTTCAAAGCGGACAAAAATAAAGATTGGCCATGGATGCGTCACTATTTGGAAGAGAAAGGGGGCGATAGGTTAACTTTCAGCTCTTTGTGGGATTAAATCAGTAAAGTAAAGGGCCGTCTTTTGAAAGGTGCGCCCCTCACTGCGAATAAAACGATAAAAAACAAGGACCAACGACTATGTCCTCATTCAATACTAATTTGATTGTCACAAGCGAAAGACAACGTAAAAACCGGTTCATCTCATCTCGCTTTATATCTCAAGCCACCATCTTTCATCCAGCGTCACGTTTAACGCCAACAATGCAGTCCAAGCTGATAGAAATGGCCAAAGGCGGGGGTACGGCCCCAAACTCCCCTCTTGAAAGTGTTCATATTCATTGCGAAGACAAACATTACCGTGTTGACCTACATGTCGACTACCTACTTCAACCTCATCGCGATATTTTAGAAGCGATGCTGGCTTATGCTGACACGATTCAATTGAATGACGCCGCTTATTCAAAGGGAGGCCGCTTGACTTGGGCACAGGTTTATCAAGCCATCGACAATAAAAAGGGCTCGGAGAGCCAACACGATCACTTTGATTCATATATAAGTAGCGATGCCACGGTACTTTCGATGAGCCTGAGTGAGCTGGCCACAAGAATAGGGGTGTCGCCAACACAAAAAAACTATGGCCAAATCCAACGGCGTATTACTCAATTAGCCACCACGCACTTGATCATCCACGAACTCTCTCATGAGCAACAAAGTGTCAGTAAGCGACCGTTAGCATTCGTGCAAGATTACCGTTTTTATTACAACAGCAGCCACCTTAAAAGTGGCCGTGATAACGAAAACCACGGAACCAACCATGTATTCCTGATCCCTGATAAACGATTGCTACAAACGATACGTGATCATGGGTACTGTTATCGACTCGATCAGCACAAAATTATCCATTATACCAAAGCGTCAGTGCGCTCGTTCTTAAAGTATATCACCAGTTATCAAACCGAGCTTTTAAACGAGAAAACGCTTGAATGGGCACTTGATAGCTACCTCCACTCGATAGCATCAAAGGTTGGCCATAGTTTCCGCAATAGTTTAAAAAAGGACTTGCTAGAAAATGCGACACAAATAGAACAACATTTTAACTTACGTTTTCAATATACGAAGCTGGGTATCCAAATAATCTATACTGGTGAGGTTTAATGGCAAGGGGCAACGCTCATTGCCAGCTTTCAACACGACCCCATAACCACCTCAATTTTCACTACCAGCATCAAAAATTGAGGTATATACTGTTTCTAATTCCCATACGGAGGCAGAAATGGATAACCCACACACGACCACGACATTTCAAGCGCTTAAAACGGGTGCCGATGCTTACATTCAACGTCGTAACCAACGTTTATTAGCCCATCACCGCAAAGAACTTCGTAACTTTACCCGAGCTGAAGCATCTGCCTACCTTGGTATTGATGCTAAAACGCTTGACCGTTACGTTGCTGCTGCCGAGATCGACCCACGTCGCCACGAAGACTCACAGTGGTCAATCGATATTGCAGAAATGTACCAAGTGCGTAACTTACTGCCAGAGAATCTACGTAAAGACGCTAAGTTCTTGCGCAGTGAGCAGCAAAAGACGCAAGTGATGGTGATCCAGAACCAAAAAGGTGGAGTGGGGAAAACCGTTTCTGCCGCGACCATCGCTTCAGGTTTAGCAACCGAGTTCCATCAAGAGTATCGCGTTGGCTTAATTGACATGGATGGCCAAGCCACGTTGTCGATGTACTATGCACCCGAAGCGGATCAAGAAGGTAGCCTGTCTGTAGGTGATCTGATGATGCAAACCTTCGACCTTGATGAAGGCGAAACGGTTGAGCAAGTCATCTCTGAAGCCTTTCTTGAAACGACCATTCCTAACCTACGTATTTTACCGGCAGCACAGAGTGACCGGGCGATGGAAGGTTGGTTTCATGAGCAAGTGTTCAGTCAAACTTTAGCGTCGCCATACTCTTTGCTTAAAGACATCATCGATAGCGTTAGAGATGAGTTCGATATCATCATTATCGACACCCCACCCTCTCTGGGGTATGCGACCTTTAACGCGTACTTTGCAGCAACGAATGTGGTGTTCCCGTTGTCGATTACCGAAAACGACATTGATGCGACCTGTTCTTACTTCAGCTATATACCACAAGTGTGGGCGTTATTAGAAAATGCTAGCCATGAAGGCTATGACTTCATGAAGATATTACTGACTAACCATCGTGATAGCTCCACCACGACCGAATTAATGAACAACCTGTACGATCACTTCGCCCCTTACCTGTATTCAAAAGAGTTCAAGCACAGCGAAGCCATTCGTCAATCATCTTCCCTACTCTCGACGGTGTTTGACATGTCGAAAAGTGAATACCCGAAAAGCAAAGCAACCTTCCAAAGCGCGCAACAAAACAGCTATGAAGTGACCAGCCAGATCTTGCGCGATATTCTGAATGTTTGGCGTGAACAGGAGAACAAGTAATGGCGAAGAAACGTGGCGGTAGCCCTCTAGGTAATGCACCTGGTTCAGCGCAAGCGCAGCAATCAGCGGCCAAAGCAAACTTAGAGACTCTCACAGTACAACTCAACACTGAATTAGAGAAAAGTGGCCAGAATGCCGCCGAGTATCTACAGCAAAAATTCGGCCTAGAATCGGTCGGTCAAAAGATGGGGTGGCGGCTGGCATCAGGAGCAACTGCGACCTTTAACGAAGTGACCTTGTCATACGAACAGGTCAAACAAGACACAGTGGTGACTTTCGATGTAAACGGGCGCGACCAGTCTTTGTTAACCCAAGAGTCCCTGGAAGATTTAAACTCGTTAGAATTTCAACAGTTCTACCCTGCCGTTGGCCGCGAAGTAGATGGCTGCATTGATGTACTTGATGGCTCTCGCCGCCGCGCTTGGTTCTTACTTCAAGAAGGCCGCGTCAAAACATTCCGAATCCTCGTCACCCAAGATGAACTTTCTACCGAAGATGCCAAAGCGCTGGCCAAGCAGTTGCAAACCGCCAAAGAGCACAACCAGCGTGAAATTGGCTTACAGTGTCAAACTCTGATGAAGAGCGGTGAGCGAACTCAAGAAGAGGTGGCAAAAATATTGAACATTAGCCGTCAAGCGGTGGGCCGAGCGCTGAAAGCTGCCGGTATTGATAGTAAGCTGATCGCCCTTTTCCCTGTCGTAAATGCGTTATCGCATACGGATTACTCACTATTGGCTAAGGTGATGAAAGCGTTCGCCGATGATAAGAAAGCTTTGAACAGTTTCATAAAGAAAATAGCCAGTAACCTTGTCAATGCTCAGGCTGAGCAGAGCCAAGAAGAGAGAAAAGACGCGCTGATTACGTGCATCAAAACTGAGTTAAAGATAGTTAAAACCAAACAAGAATCAGACAAATTTGAGGTCACTCCCCTCGCCCAGTTCAACAGCAAAGGTATGTTTGCGCGTAAGAAAATAAAAGGACGGAATTTCTCGTATGAATTTGGGCGCTTGTCGAAAGAAATTCAAACCGAGTTGGATTGTGCCATTCAAAAAATATTACATGAAAACGCCAAAGGTTGATGAACAAAACCTCCGCTTACAACACCAACGAAGGCCGTTGGTGTTCGTGCTTGCCGTATACTAAGCGCCTCGCTTAATCATGATTGAAGCTTTACGTTTTTAGTCAAAATATGCAAAAAACCCTCGGGCTGAGGTCGACGAACAACGTTCACTTTTTCTTCTTGTCTACGCTTAATGTATAACGCCTTTCCACTAAAAACCCGTCTTCAACTTTTAATGAAAGATGCCCAATACGGTGAGGAATGCCAAAGCTAGCTTCACCGACGAGGTCCTCAAGACAGCTGGCTTTTTTGATTCGAGATTCGTGGTTACACATAAACATCTTAAGCCTTTCATTCACTGAGTAAATCACAATTTATCCGTAGAGGAATCGACACAATAGAGTAACGTGAACAACGAGCGTCCAACCGCCAAGTCAATGGCTTGCTGAATATCGCTACAAAAGTTCGCCCCTATAACCTTTTGAAACTCTTCTTTGATCTGCAGGTTAATATCTCTAACAGTACTCTGTTGAGATGCATGGAAAAACATCAACTCAATCGAGTGTCGAAATGGTTTTTCAGTCAGCGCTTTCTCCCAAGAGTCATGAAAGGTGGAGGGATAAGAGAAATCCAATGACTCTATCATAAGGGGTATAATATGCTCATGCACAACCCTTTTCATCACATCGACTGTAGGGAAATATCCTTGTAACGTTGATATACTTATACTTAATTCTTGAGCAACTCTGGCATGGGTGAGCGCCTCATGCCCTTCAGTTAAAAATAACTTTAATACGACGTGTTTGTATTTTTTGTCGTTTGCTAACTTTTGTTTTTTGGTTATTCGAACCATTTGACTATGTTTCCCCAATCGACCCAGTTAACCACAATAAATAATAGGTTCAGCATTAAATAGTTATATAGAATAATCCCAACCAAAAACGTGGCGGCTTTTATGCCTTTTTTTTTGAAACTTACATTAGATACACACGCCAAATCAAAACACTGGAGAAGTGCATGACAATGTTGGCAATAACTGGCGTGGGGCCCCCCATTCAAGAACGTCACCTTCGGAGTCGCAGTTTTAAGACACTCGTGACAATGTATCACTGGTAGGCTTTTTTCTTTCTTTGTTCCTTGACTCATAAATAACCATTATCTCTATTTACGCCCCTTTTTGTACCCACTGTACAAATACGACAAAAACGACAAAAATAGCGGCTATGAGCGGTCTTGTTATCCACGTCAGTTTAACAACGTTCTTCAGCACATTAGATAACCGCCATTTTTTAAAATGAGTTTTAAAATCAGCCCCACAGACAGAACAAAGAGGTTCATACGTATAAACTCGACCAAACTTTCGATTCACCGTCCATGCGTGGCAATGTTCACAGAAGCGCAACTTATCGACTTTATGATTTGAAGTAACGCCTTGATTAAATGCGTTGTTTTGGTCAGAGGTCTTTGCCGAATCATCGAACTCTTTTTTTCTTGTCGTCTGTTTTTTCTCTACGGGATAGAGTGTCAAATTACCATTCATCTTTAGCTTCAACCCCACCAGTATGGCGCTTAATAAATAAACACTCATTAAAGCCACAACATGAAGTGAAGTCTTGTTAAATCAAATAAAATAAAATAAATACAACGCTGGCTTGTTGGGTTTGCCGTTAGAACCTATCAATATCCTTCTGGTCTCGGGGCTGCTGTGCTAGCCTCCTCTGGTTTTATGAATATTGACCAAACTCCGTTACAAACTCGCTAATTAGCCTTTACATTGGGGCATCCAAATAGAAGAAATTCATAGCGATTTAACCCTCTAAATAACACATGGCGACGTACACTCTTATTACTCTCAACATTCATAAGTCACATTCGGTGTACCTACTATGAAAATTCACGTTATCGCTTGTTTTTATCATCCAAGGTTAATGCCTTTGTATAAACACTACTTTTTAACTTATGGTTTACTGTATGAAATTTTTTAATACATCATTAATGCTCGTAATGCTCGTGTTGAACGGTTGTCACTTTGATACTGACAATATCTCGCCACCTCTCCCTCCCAAAATAGAAACCACACCATCGGATAAAATACCGTCGAACCCGCCGAAAGGTGATGACCAAATCAAAGGTGATGACCAAATCAAGGGCTCTGATGAGGTAGAGGTGATTCCACCTAAAACTCCCCCCACCTCAGGAGTAAAGCCATCGGATAAAATACCATCGAGCCCACCGAAAGGTGATGACCAAATCAAAGGTGATGACCAAATCAAGGGCTCTGATGAGGCAGAGGTGCTCCCCCCCGTAGTCACGCCCCCTGCATCGAGAATAAAAGTGAGCAACAATAATGATTACATCAATATTGAATTAAGCACAACAGAGTTTAACCAGTGGAATTCAGTGAGTGTTAATGACCCAAAGTCAGGCCATGTGGAAGCAATCACCAAGGAAATATACAACGACTTCAATGATAGCTTTGACTTTATTATTTTTATTGTGAATAACGAAAGGCCCCCTCAAGGGATGCCTTTTGGCGAGTTTGCTTTTGTACAGAATGATATTAAAGGCGTGGGGCTTTCTAATTTCGATAACACAAATGAGTACTCCTCAGCGGCTAAGCTGCAAGGGCTATATGCGTTATACGGATCAATGAATAAAACGGGAGTTCTAAAAGCCATGCACTTGGATGCCTCGTTACATGAACTTTTCCATCGATGGGGAAACTGGATTGTTACCCAGGGGTATTATTCTCACTGGGATGATGTGAAAGGGGCTCTCACGAACGAAAGTCAATTTGCGGGTATCGAATTGTATCTGATGGGCTTAATCGATAAACCGTCTGCGACCAACACCCAACATTGGGATCTGGAAAGTGAAACGGTTTTTAACACTTGGACACGCGATTCAAAATTTGAAGATAGAATGCCAACCCCATTATCTTCCCAAAAGAACTTCCGCGGCTTAGTGGTTCTATTGACCGAGGAAGGAGTCCCTATAGACATCAAATATCAAAATGCTTTAAGTGCCAATATCACGAATTTTACACGCACTGATGGCATGCATAAAAAGTACGGCAATGTTGAAAGTCGTAATTTTTGGAGCGCATCGAAAGGGCTCGCGACATTTGAGCTAGATAATCTTTTAAGTATCAAAAAGTAGTCGCTATTTCTCTTTTAGAATCAATTTAGATTGACAAGTTCCCGAAGGCTGTCTTGGATGAGTGTAGTCAAAAAAGTTGTCAATGCCCAACCTGAGCATTCAAGTGAGGGCGGCTTAAAGTAAAAATATCGACACAACCAGTCCCTAGCGACATATCCTCTACCAACGGAAATCTACAATAAAAAACATCGACGCAACACGTCGATGTTTTCATTCATGAAAGCCCCTCAATAATAGGCTTTCACCATAAATTATAGGTCTATTTTCGCCACCTTACTTACCGACTAAGCTAAGCTTTGGTTTATGAGCTAATGACCTATAGAATAAATTGCCGCGTCATAATTGGGTTCTTCCGTAATTTCTTCAACCAATTCACAATGTGTCACGATCCCTTCTTTGTTCATACACACAACAGCACGCGCCGTTAACCCCTTTAAAGCGCCCTCTGAAATAGCAACGCCATATGCCTCAGCAAAGCCTGCACTACGAAAAGTGGAAGCATGTTGAACATCCTCAATCCCCTCTACCTCACAGAACCGTTCGGAAGCAAAAGGGAGATCGGCAGATACACAGAGCACCTGTGTATCGTCCAGCTTAGATACTTCTTCATTAAAACGCTTAACACTAGCAGCGCAAACTGGCGTGTCGATACTTGGAAAAATGTTAAGAATCAGATATTTTCCAAAAAAATTAGAAAGTGAAATATCCAAAAAGTCAGATGAAGTAAGACAAAAGTCAGGTGCTATATGCCCCACGACTGGAGTCGTATCTACAACATTCATAGGATTGCCTTGAAGAGTTACTTGTTTCATTTTTACTACGCCTTTATTACTTAGTGCACCTTCTAAGGTGAGTGACTTTGTGCCCCCTCCAATAGAAGAGCCCAATGTTATCCAGAGACAATTGAGAAAAAACCAATTGCATTGCGCTCAGTTTCATATTTATTAAAACTGAGCTGAGACGGTAGCAACGAAAGCAGGCTACAAGCCATTAAGTTATGTTAAATTAACTAAACAAACCAATAGAAATGCCAGCCTCAGTAAAGTGAAAACGGTGCATACCAATGGGCAAGTACTGCGTTAAACCTCAACGTTTAAAGTATCATCGACCAATTTAAGTGCGACTCCAAACCACGATATATCTGTGACCCCATTAGATAAATCGCATCGGTAATGAATGTACGATCAAGCCACGTCAAAGGTTTTGAGTATCGGAAAATACAGCGAGGCCAAGCGCGAATATCATCAATGAATACGCACAGTTCAAAAGAACAATAGGTATAAAATGGTGGGGACTGTGATTAGGGCGGGCTTTCAATCGTTGATAAATAAGCGACCACAGGTCAACAATTAATCGTCATCATTCCACTAAATCAGGCTTAGAATCTTAGTTAAAAAATGGCCTTTCATTACATGAGAAAGTTGTCAACGCTCAGGCTGAGCATTGACAACTTTTACAATAATATGACTCGATATAACCGGACTACGGAATACGTGGGAAGAGGTAGCCAGTACTTCCCCCTTCGAAACAGACTATGCCCAACCGCTCAATAGATATTTTTTAATACTCAATTGGCATTTTAACTTCAGGGGGAGCCTCATCGAGTAAGGTTGGTTTAATGGCGTTCATAGGCTTAGAAGTTCATTATCAATTCAATTCAAGCAGCATCTTATTCTCATGGTATACTTCAATACGCTTTCGAACCTCTCTTTTCAGAGCTTGTTCTGTCGTCGGAACTTTACTTTTAAAACTATGAATCTTTTTCACATCCATCTTTTTTGTCATGGTTTATTTTTATTTCCTACACATACGTTACTTTACTCGCAGAGCTTTCTACATTAGCGGTAAAACCCACCGCACAGCGCCCCATTTAAAATAAAACACCCGGGATAAAGACAAAGAATCCACACATTCATCAATACTTACTATACAAAATGGTAGAAATAGCCAAGCATAAGGTCATCAAGACGATCGCGAGGCCCACTTGATAAGCCCGAGTGACCCTTACTTCATTAAAGGCGAAATAACACTCAGCGCAAAGCCATAACTTAGAGGCTGATTTTTTGTATTTATCAACCGTCGCCCACCTATAGCAATTTTCACAAAAGCACAGGACGTTCTTATCATCAAGGTTTTGGGGGAAGTCGGGAAAATTTGCCGCCGGACATGAGATACTTTCACATGCTATCAGGCTTCTATTGCGCGATATTTTCTTTAATTTATTTATCATGAACTATCCAAGTATTTGTTAAGACGAAGTCGTGCTGGCGTAATCTACAATTTCGCGGCAACTGAATGTCAGATCAGTCGTACATAAACCAGACTTATTTACCCAAAAGTACGAACACTCATCACAATGAATAAAGGAATAGGTTTATCGTAAATGCCCCTAGAACTAAGAGGTCGATCAATAAAATCCCTCCTAGCAGTTTTAAATGTTTAATAAGAATGACTCTCCCTGCAATGCCTCTATCCACCCAAATACCCTCCATACAAAAAACGGGACGCTAACGCACGTCGTTAGCGTCTCTCTACGTAACGATAATAACGTTAAAAAATAATGGGCTTCAGGTTAAGTTTCATTAAGAAAGGTAAAGCGCGATCAGTATTGCTGTTACTATTGATAATTATAATACTGTCAATGCTCAGGCTGAGCATTGACAACTTTATCCCACCGTTAAATCAGCCTAAAACGATTAGTTTTCCACTCAAGCGCATCAATCACACCGTCTTGATACATGCCGCCCCAATCAAAAAAGAACGGCGCAAAGCCATGACCACCGGTTAGGTGGGATAGGGCAATACACACCACCACAACCCCGGCCGAAATCGCATATTCGATAGGGTCGCCGGTTCGAAATCGGCCTCCAAAGAGATGGAAACGCCTGTCACTGTAGGGCGAAAAAGGCACACCAGAGACAGTCATCGCATCAGTCAATATATGGCTAACACCGCCCCAAGCAAATGCCATCCCAATCCCGTGGTAATCCCAAACCAAAGTAAAGGCGAGGGCAGCCAGTAACCAATGCGTAAAAACATGTGTGGGGCCTCGATGTTTGATATGTCGATGACCAAACTTAAGTACGTATTCAAACCAATCAGGGGCCGTTGCACCGGCGACACACACAGCAACATGAGGGGGTGACACCACAGCGCAAATCGCGCCAGCAATTAAGGTATGATTGAGCCATTTCATTGTGATTTGATATCGGAAGTAGGGCGTGGAAGGAAAGCGAGTTTTTGAAGGTAACGGTTCATCTGATCGGTATACGTGGCTTCACACATCGCGACCAAAGCTAAACGGTGCTCAACAATTTTGGCTTCATGCGCCAAAACATCTCGATGAGAAGAAGCCACCTTTTCAAGCAAAGCGATTTGCTCTGATACGTTCGCTACCCCTTTTTTCACTCTCAGTTGCGCTCTGGCCTCCAACGAGAGATAAAGCCCCATTAAGCGGTAAGCATAATTTCTATCAGCTAAGGATTGAGTAAAGCTTGCTACAGAGGTAGCAGTGGCGGTACGGCGTTGATATTCCCATTGGCGTTCCCGAGATTGTTCCGTCGTTGAGTAAAGCGGCATCTTGCCAACAATCCCGATGTAATGCTCTGTGATCTCAGGCCAACCTTCTGAGTCATATTCATCAATGTTGGATTTCATGCCCGCAACTAGGTTTAGATCGAGTTTGAACTTGCTCTTTTCTGGGTAGCACTTAAGTACCGTGTTAAAAATCGCATCCGGATCCACTTTTGGTGCCGGCGTAAGGGCAGGGCTTGGGACATTGTAGTGGGGAGCTTGGCCTTTTAAAGTAGGGAGCTCGTAGGGCTTAATCTCTGGGGGCTGCACCTCAGATTCTTCCCAAGGCACACTAATCCCCCAGTCATTGGCGTAGGCGGCACTGAACGCGCATAAACTCATCCATATAAGGAAAACATTAATCAGCACGCGTCGACCTTCTTCCAGAGCCTAACATCTGCAGACCACCGATTACAGCGCCGGCTTCCCATGCACCGGCCACCACACACATCGCCACCATGAACCAAATCAAGGCTTTGGTCGTGTCGTAACTGACATCACTCTCTAAGTTAATTCGTTGTGGAGAACGGCGCTCTACGATAGGCCGAAAAGAAGGAGGAAGCCGTCCTTCCTCGCTTGATGCCATTAACCAAACTTTGGAAGACAGTAAACATTTACGTGCTATTTGTGCTTTCCGGCCCGTCAGCTTATGCGCATCATCAATAAAAAGTAAGGCTTGGGTGTCAAGAAGGTAATCAGCCAAGAGGTCCGCCTTAAGCTGCAAGTTGAGCTTCCCCCAGGGCGTATAATCTTCTGATTGTACTTCTTTGTCTTGGTGCCATTTTGCAATGCCTTTCACCTCCACCCAACTTGATAAAGGCATCAGCCCCTCAAGTAAAATAGGTTGCGGCTTTTTCCCCCAGATTTCGTGTCGGCAATCCTTTAGGCGCATAAGCCAGCGGCTTTTTCCTGAATCATGCGCACCCGTAATTAACTGGCACTCCTTCCGGCGCAAGCTGGTTTCTTTACGATCGCGACTTGGCGCAAAGCGTCTTGGTGCATCAACAATCAATGGTGTCACATAACGTGTTCCATCTCTTCGCACTCGTTTATGATCGGTTCTGAGTTTCAAAAATCGCATTCTATTCCGTCCTTACTTACCCAGAATAAGTCACCGTATTAGAAACTGAAAAAAACAATTAGCTCGTTTCGAGCTTGTTCAAAACGCCATGTAATTGACATGTTTATAAGCAAATTAGAAGTAAAGTAGCGAACGAAGAACTGCTGTAAAAACCGCGCACCGAAAAAAATTTTTATGTGAAACATAGGGGTAAACAACAAAGACAAGAGAGACAACAACAACCCAACCCCCAGATGCACGAATAATACGGTCATTTAATTCGTTCACATTTATGACAGGCAATAGAATTCTTATGACGGGCTGGGTGATGCAACATAAAAACGTTAACATCAACCAAAGACCATCTTTCATTTTATTGTTGGCTTTTCAGTCTCATACTTCATCAAGCGCGTATTTATACGACAGATTAATTAGGGCTGGGCATAGTCGCTTGGCTCGCCACACCATTGCAGGTCAAGACGTCACTCTTTCCCCTTTCTAGATAAGTTTGTGTACCACTTTATCAATCTTCTTATCTAGCGAATTCATCACTGAGAGCTTGTTTGTATCTAAATCCATACACCTAGATTTAGCGGGTCCCCGTCTAGACACCATGACACTGTCACTTACTATTTCTTTTACCAAGTCTTAGAACTTAGTTCCACCCACTTATTTTATATCGCTGGCGAACACCCGCAACGATCAGGGCAGTAAGACCCTAAAATGCAGGTACACAATAAGAATTTATACGATCAAATAAGCAACAGATGAAAAATCAAGCGATCAAAAGTCTATAGATTAATAAAATTAAACATATCAATTGCATAAGAATAGTGAGGAATATCAACGAATTTGAAGATAATAGGGTTAGAGCATTAACACCTACTTAACGGGTAACATCAAAGCTCTCTAGAGCTTTGGGGGTACCTGTTAAGTCACCGACCGAACCTCAGTGAAGTTGGTATTATTTAAAACTAGATCCTTAAGGTTCTAGTTTCTTAGATAGGCGTTAAAATATTAACATCAACCGAAATTATATAAATAGTTACCGATTTAATATGAATATCTACCGATTGATTACCAACATTTAACGATCATTGAAGTAAACATTTACCGATCTGAACAAATAACATATGAACATTTACCGATCTTAAAGATAGAATGATCATGATTGGTTTAGT
This sequence comes from Vibrio sp. SBT000027, assembly GCF_963894355.1. Classification (NCBI taxonomy): domain Bacteria; kingdom Pseudomonadati; phylum Pseudomonadota; class Gammaproteobacteria; order Vibrionales; family Vibrionaceae; genus Vibrio; species Vibrio sp. SBT000027. The sequence goes on from NZ_CAWQGD010000002.1 coordinate 17,245, forward strand.
TCGTGGATCAACGATAAATAAAAACCAATTATATAACCTCAAATAGTGTTAATTGGTTTCCTGAGCTTCATGGAAGATCTTTATCACATAACTAAACATTTACCGAAGGAAGTCATTATTTACCGAAGTTTATCGTTATTTCATGTGACCAAGTATAGATATTTACCGAATTGGTATAAATATCTACCGAACAGAGTGAGTTAATGTCAACTATCTGTTAAAATAATACTATCGCATTATTAGGTAATGATCATGGCTTCAACATCTAGCTCTAGTTTAACGGTTATCAATGAAGAGGACCGCAAGAACCGGTTCATCTCATCCATTCTATTTTCAAGAGCTACCATCTTTCATCCAGCTTCACGCTTAACATCCACAATGCAATCCAAACTCATTGCGATTGCACAAAGCGGGGGTACCGATCCTAACTATCCGTTAGAAAGCGTGAACATCAATAGCTATGGAAAAAACTTTAGAGTTGACCTGCATGTTGATTATTTACTGCAACCCCATCGCGATATTTTAGAAACCATGTTGGCCTATGCTCAAACGATTCAACTAGACGATACTTCCTATGATGCCGGCGCACGTTTAACCTGGTCACAGGTATACCAAACCATTACAGATGGCGATATCTCAGATACCCAACAAGATGGTTTTGATTCATTTATCGATCGTGACGCGACCGTTCTATCAATGAGCATGTATGAATTAGCAACCCGAATGGGTATGGCGACCACTCGCGCGAACTACGATCAAATAGAGCGTCGTATTACTCAATTAGCAACGGCTCACTTGGTGATCAATGAACTTGATGAAGAGCAGAATGTAGTAGGCAAAAAGCCATTAGAGTTTGTTCAAGATTACCGATTTTATTGTGATCGAAGTAAATTCAAAACAGGTCGTAAAAACAGTAAGAACCTCACTAATCATGTGTTCTTAGTGCCAGATATGCGTTTACTGCAAGCAATACGCGACCATGGTTACTACTATCGATTAGAACAACACAAAATGACCAACTACAGTAAACCGTCGGTTCGTTCATTTTTAAAATACATCACTACGCATAAGGCTGAATTCTTACACAACAAGAAGTTTGAGTGGGCACTTGATAGCTACATTCAATCCATTGCTTCTAAAGTCAGTCATAGCTTCCGTAGTGATCTCAGAAAAGATTTGTTGGCCAATGCCGTACAAATTGAAAAAGACTTTCGTCTTCAATTTCGCGACGTCGGTAATGGCATACAAATATTTTATATAGGGGAGGGTGAATCATGATCACTCAATCTCTTGATAGCTTGATGTCTTCACCTGAAAGTCAGAACCTAAGCTTCAGTTTGAAAGGTTTACTTAAAGGACATGTAGGCATGCTGATTGCCGCGCCTAACGTGGGTAAATCTCACTTGGCTCTTTGCATAGCAATGGAACACGCTTCTTCAATGTCTTTACTCGGGATGAGCGCAGCCGACAAACCCGCAAAAACCTTGGTATTGAGTTCAGAAGACGGAGCCGGCGTGATTCAATCTCGCATGAAAGAAAAGTTGGCTAATTGCACTGCCACGATAAAGTCAGAGCTAAAAAACAATCTCCACTTTGTTACTGATCTTGAGCCGATAGTGATTCCACCCGATAGCTCGGTCCAAGAACAGGCAGAACATAAGCAGTACTTAGAACAACTCAAGCAAACCTTCTCTGAATTCGACTTAGTGATCGTCGACACGGTAACGGAATCAATAGGCCGTTGTGAGGAAGTCAAACACGATCGCTTAATCAAAAATGTGTTTCAGAGTCTTGCCAGTGAATCTGGTGCCAGTTTGTTGCTTGTTCACCATGTGAATAAAGATGAGATCCGCGGTAACCAAGAAATTACCATGGCCTCAGGTGCCGGTTTAACATCGATAATGCGACTAACAAAGTGCTTGTTTACGTTAAAGAGAAACAAAGAATCGTTGTCGATTAAATACCTTAAGAGCAATTACTTACCTGAAAATGAAAATCAAGAGTTCGCGGTTGAAGTGAGACAAGACCTCACTATTAATCCACAGGTCTTCAGTTTGAAATCCAAGGCGTCTAAGCCTGCTCGTTCAGCGCAAAGCATTAAGCAGAGCCCTAAAAAAATCACGCTGCCCGGGACGATTCCAGAACAAGAAGAAATTGAAGAGCGTAAAAACCTCAGGGACGTTTTGTAAGCGACCTCTCACACTTTCATACAGCACCGACATTCGGTGCTGTTTTTTTATCTGACACAGTTCGCACTCTTTGTTATCCGTTCATATTTTTTCGCTCAGCTTGTCCAGTTTAGATCGCCTTTACTTAAGGAGGAAGCATGGCGAACTACGCGTATTTAAGAGTCTCATCAGACAGCCAAGATGTGGCTAACCAAAAGCACGGGATCTATGACTACACCAACAAAGTAGGGATAGGTAATTTGGTGTTTGTTGAAGATGTGGTGACAGGCAAGAAGAAATGGCGGCAACGTAAACTCGGTGCGTTAGTGGAGGGCATGACGAGCGGAGATTGCATCGTGTTTGCCGAAGTCAGTCGAATTGCGCGTTCGACATTACAAGTGCTTGAGGTACTCGAAGTGTGCATGGAAAAGAAGATCAATGTCTATATCGCCAAACAGAACTTGCAGCTGGATGGTTCAATGCAATCTCGCATAACCGCTACGGTGCTTGGACTGGCTGCAGAAATAGAGCGTGAGTTTATCTCGATGAGAACGAAGGAAGCGCTTGCCGCTAGAAAGAAAACGGCATGATTCTCGGAAGACCAAAGGGCCACGCTGAGAAGCTGAAGCTCGATGTTAAACGTGAACAAATAGAGAAGTATTTAAAGATGGGCTTGGGGATTCGTCCCACAGCAAAATTGATCGATGAAGCACCGAGTACGCTGCGCGACTACATGAAGCGACGCGGGTTAACCCTTAAATTAGCTTAAGGGTTAAGAGAGTTGTGAAAAGTGCTTGGCAGGCGACATGTGCTTACCAAGAACGGCAGCAATCACAATGTGATTTTGCTTTTGGATGTAATAAATCACATGGTGCTTTAAAGGAAACCGGAAGTAGTTTTGTCCCAGCTCAGAAACTTCTATGCCAAGCAGCTGGTTGTTCGCCAGTAATGCCATGGATTGCTTGAGCTCTGAAAAGTAACTCGTCCATTGTGTTTGCCCCCATCGCTCTAATGTATAGCGACGAATCTCAATGAGATCAGATTGCGCTGCAGAAGAAAGCTTATAGTGTGTCATTAATCAAACTTACCTTGGTCAAGTGCATTCATGAAATCGTCACCGTCGACTAGGTTATCTGATAGAACATCGGCCTCTGCTTGTTCGAAGCGTGATTTCACCAGCATCAATTTGAGTGCTTCAAGTTGTTCATACTCTTCACAAGACATCATCACCGCAACGGGTGAACCGTTCTTATTGATTTGCACTGGTTCACGTTGAACCTTCATCAGTAAGTCCCCAAATTTAGTTTTAGCTGTATTCGCAGTAAGTGATTGCATGATTTTCTCCTTTTCGTTCATTATAAACGAATCGAACGATTTGACCAGTTGGTGTGATTTTTGGGAGGGGAATATACAGTATTACGGTGACCGTTGAGCCGACAAGTCTGCCTTTCTTTTTTGCCAGTAAACCGTGGTTCGCATGGCCAATTTATATCGATATTCACACCTGAGAGGGGAGCTTTGTCTGAAATTGGCATGAGATATTGAACACTCGAGTTCAAGGTTACCTTATCAGCCATTGGTATTTCTAGCGTCGGCAGAGGGAAGTTTATTCGAGTATCGCGTGGTGATCGATTCCCCTGCGTACACAGCAATGAGAATTTTTTACTTATTTTTATTTGGCGGACTTTGCTTGCGGTTAGTGAAGGCTCGTGCCTCTATCGTTTAATTTTTGGTTATATTTCTTAATTACATTGTGATCTTTTCTTTTTGTACCCTCATTAGAGGGTGGCTATCTATTCCCCCCCCGCTCCTCCTCCCATGCGGGTGGACGCTCATCAATAATGCAGCCTCTCGCCAAACTCACATTAACTAAAAAATAAGTAGTAATTTGTCATGTTGATTAAAAAATGCAGTGTTTTTATGTTGGCACTTGGTTGGTTTAGCTCCACGGTGTTGGCAACCTCTCCCCCGTCAGATTTAGCTCGGCCGTTCATTGGCGTGAAAGGGGGCGTGGCATCTGGTTGGGACTATGCTTATTCAGACCGAGCCCCTTACAGTGGTGTTTTGGGAGGGTATGGTGGTCTGCAATTCT
>NZ_CAWQGD010000003.1:0-268202 GCF_963894355.1 Vibrio sp. SBT000027
GAGTGAAATAGAACCTGAAACCGTGTACGTACAAGCAGTAGGAGCACCTTCGTGGTGTGACTGCGTACCTTTTGTATAATGGGTCAGCGACTTAATTTTAGTAGCAAGGTTAACCGTTTAGGGGAGCCGTAGGGAAACCGAGTCTTAACTGGGCGTACAGTTGCTAGGATTAGACCCGAAACCAGGTGATCTAGCCATGGGCAGGTTGAAGGTTGAGTAACATCAACTGGAGGACCGAACCGACTAATGTTGAAAAATTAGCGGATGACTTGTGGCTAGGGGTGAAAGGCCAATCAAACCTGGAGATAGCTGGTTCTCCCCGAAAGCTATTTAGGTAGCGCCTCGGACGAATACTACTGGGGGTAGAGCACTGTTAAGGCTAGGGGGTCATCCCGACTTACCAACCCTTTGCAAACTCCGAATACCAGTAAGTACTATCCGGGAGACACACGGCGGGTGCTAACGTCCGTCGTGGAGAGGGAAACAACCCAGACCGCCAGCTAAGGTCCCAAAGTATAGCTAAGTGGGAAACGATGTGGGAAGGCTCAGACAGCCAGGATGTTGGCTTAGAAGCAGCCATCATTTAAAGAAAGCGTAATAGCTCACTGGTCGAGTCGGCCTGCGCGGAAGATGTAACGGGGCTAAGCTATACACCGAAGCTGCGGCTACGTACCTTAGGGTATGTGGGGTAGGGGAGCGTTCTGTAAGCCGTTGAAGGTGGTCTGTAAGGGCTGCTGGAGGTATCAGAAGTGCGAATGCTGACATGAGTAACGATAAAGGGAGTGAAAAACTCCCTCGCCGGAAGACCAAGGGTTCCTGTCCAACGTTAATCGGGGCAGGGTAAGTCGACTCCTAAGGCGAGGCCGAAAGGCGTAGTCGATGGGAAACGGTTAATATTCCCGTACTTCTTACAATTGCGATGGGGGGACGGAGAAGGCTAGGTGGGCCTGGCGACGGTTGTCCAGGTTCAAGTATGTAGGCGGAAAGTTTAGGTAAATCCGGACTTTCTTAACGCTGAGATACGATGTCGAGCTACTACGGTAGTGAAGTCATTGATGCCATGCTTCCAGGAAAAGCCTCTAAGCTTCAGATTGTAAGGAATCGTACCCCAAACCGACACAGGTGGTCGGGTAGAGAATACCAAGGCGCTTGAGAGAACTCGGGTGAAGGAACTAGGCAAAATGGTACCGTAACTTCGGGAGAAGGTACGCTCTTATCAGTGAAGTCCCTTGCGGATGGAGCAGACGAGAGTCGCAGATACCAGGTGGCTGCAACTGTTTATTAAAAACACAGCACTGTGCAAAATCGTAAGATGACGTATACGGTGTGACGCCTGCCCGGTGCCGGAAGGTTAATTGATGGGGTTAGACTTCGGTCGAAGCTCTTGATCGAAGCCCCGGTAAACGGCGGCCGTAACTATAACGGTCCTAAGGTAGCGAAATTCCTTGTCGGGTAAGTTCCGACCTGCACGAATGGCGTAATGATGGCCACGCTGTCTCCACCCGAGACTCAGTGAAATTGAAATCGCTGTGAAGATGCAGTGTACCCGCGGCTAGACGGAAAGACCCCGTGAACCTTTACTACAGCTTGGCACTGAACATTGAACCTACATGTGTAGGATAGGTGGGAGACTATGAAATTGCGTCGCTAGATGTGATGGAGTCGTCCTTGAAATACCACCCTTTGTAGTTTTGATGTTCTAACGTTGGTCCCTGAATCGGGATTACGGACAGTGCCTGGTGGGTAGTTTGACTGGGGCGGTCTCCTCCCAAAGAGTAACGGAGGAGCACGAAGGTGGGCTAAACACGGTTGGACATCGTGTGGTTAGTGCAATGGCATAAGCCCGCTTGACTGCGAGAATGACAATTCGAGCAGGTGCGAAAGCAGGTCATAGTGATCCGGTGGTTCTGAATGGAAGGGCCATCGCTCAACGGATAAAAGGTACTCCGGGGATAACAGGCTGATACCGCCCAAGAGTTCATATCGACGGCGGTGTTTGGCACCTCGATGTCGGCTCATCACATCCTGGGGCTGAAGTCGGTCCCAAGGGTATGGCTGTTCGCCATTTAAAGTGGTACGCGAGCTGGGTTTAGAACGTCGTGAGACAGTTCGGTCCCTATCTGCCGTGGGCGTTGGAAAATTGAAAGGGGCTGCTCCTAGTACGAGAGGACCGGAGTGGACGAACCTCTGGTGTTCGGGTTGTCATGCCAATGGCATTGCCCGGTAGCTAAGTTCGGAATCGATAACCGCTGAAAGCATCTAAGCGGGAAGCGAGCCTTGAGATGAGTTTTCCCTGGCACTATAAGTGTCCTAAAGGGTTGTCGTAGACTACGACGTTGATAGGCAGGGTGTGTAAGTGCTGCGAGGCATTGAGCTAACCTGTACTAATTGCCCGTGAGGCTTAACCATACAACACCCAAGGGGTTTTGTGGACTCAATGTACCAAACCTTGAATGAGTTTGAAGAGAAATAACTTTTAATCAGTTTCCGAATTTTAAAATTTGCTTGGCGACCATAGCATTGTGGACCCACCTGATTCCATGCCGAACTCAGAAGTGAAACACAATAGCGCCGATGGTAGTGTGGGGTTTCCCCATGTGAGAGTAGGACATCGCCAGGCTTTAATTTCGACTTTGTCTATTTAATAGACAAGTCACCATAGAGTTCTAAGTTTCTTAGAGTTTTATGTTGACTTTCAAAGTGAAAGCGTATTATACGCGTCCTGCTTAAGTGCTAAGGCACTGAAAGCGTTCTCTTTTTAGAGAACACGCTCTTTAACAATTTAAACCTATCAATCTGTGTGGGCACTCGTTGATGAATATCAAAACGTTTTATCCTTTGGATAAAACAGTTACTTCGGTAACAAATTGATTTCAATGAACTGAGTGACCAATACAAAATTAAGTTTACTTAATTTTGGCACAGTCAATTCATTACCATTCTGTTGGAATGGTAATAGCTTTAGAATTACATGTTCATGTTACATGAATATAGTTTTGAAGTCAGTATTCGTTGAGTCACAAAATCTTAAATTGAAGAGTTTGATCATGGCTCAGATTGAACGCTGGCGGCAGGCCTAACACATGCAAGTCGAGCGGAAACGACACTAACAATCCTTCGGGTGCGTTAATGGGCGTCGAGCGGCGGACGGGTGAGTAATGCCTAGGAAATTGCCTTGATGTGGGGGATAACCATTGGAAACGATGGCTAATACCGCATAATGCCTACGGGCCAAAGAGGGGGATCTTCGGACCTCTCGCGTCAAGATATGCCTAGGTGGGATTAGCTAGTTGGTGAGGTAATGGCTCACCAAGGCGACGATCCCTAGCTGGTCTGAGAGGATGATCAGCCACACTGGAACTGAGACACGGTCCAGACTCCTACGGGAGGCAGCAGTGGGGAATATTGCACAATGGGCGAAAGCCTGATGCAGCCATGCCGCGTGTATGAAGAAGGCCTTCGGGTTGTAAAGTACTTTCAGTTGTGAGGAAGGGGGTAACGTTAATAGCGTTATCTCTTGACGTTAGCAACAGAAGAAGCACCGGCTAACTCCGTGCCAGCAGCCGCGGTAATACGGAGGGTGCGAGCGTTAATCGGAATTACTGGGCGTAAAGCGCATGCAGGTGGTTCATTAAGTCAGATGTGAAAGCCCGGGGCTCAACCTCGGAACTGCATTTGAAACTGGTGAACTAGAGTGCTGTAGAGGGGGGTAGAATTTCAGGTGTAGCGGTGAAATGCGTAGAGATCTGAAGGAATACCAGTGGCGAAGGCGGCCCCCTGGACAGACACTGACACTCAGATGCGAAAGCGTGGGGAGCAAACAGGATTAGATACCCTGGTAGTCCACGCCGTAAACGATGTCTACTTGGAGGTTGTGGCCTTGAGCCGTGGCTTTCGGAGCTAACGCGTTAAGTAGACCGCCTGGGGAGTACGGTCGCAAGATTAAAACTCAAATGAATTGACGGGGCCCGCACAAGCGGTGGAGCATGTGGTTTAATTCGATGCAACGCGAAGAACCTTACCTACTCTTGACATCCAGAGAAGCCAGCGGAGACGCAGGTGTGCCTTCGGGAGCTCTGAGACAGGTGCTGCATGGCTGTCGTCAGCTCGTGTTGTGAAATGTTGGGTTAAGTCCCGCAACGAGCGCAACCCTTATCCTTGTTTGCCAGCGAGTAATGTCGGGAACTCCAGGGAGACTGCCGGTGATAAACCGGAGGAAGGTGGGGACGACGTCAAGTCATCATGGCCCTTACGAGTAGGGCTACACACGTGCTACAATGGCGCATACAGAGGGCAGCAAGCTAGCGATAGTGAGCGAATCCCAAAAAGTGCGTCGTAGTCCGGATTGGAGTCTGCAACTCGACTCCATGAAGTCGGAATCGCTAGTAATCGTGAATCAGAATGTCACGGTGAATACGTTCCCGGGCCTTGTACACACCGCCCGTCACACCATGGGAGTGGGCTGCAAAAGAAGTGGGTAGTTTAACCTTTCGGGGAGGACGCTCACCACTTTGTGGTTCATGACTGGGGTGAAGTCGTAACAAGGTAGCCCTAGGGGAACCTGGGGCTGGATCACCTCCTTATACGAAGATAGTCACGATGAGTGTCCACACAGATTGATTAGGTTTAGATTTGAAACCAATTTTTTTTTTAAAAGTAAGATTCTTTTGCTTTTATAAGCTCTGCAATTTGGAAAGCTGACTATGATTGATTACTTACGAGATAATTCAATCAAATTTAAAAGTTCTCAATGTTATCTGCTCTTATTTAATAAGAACGGTATAAAACACAACAAACACATTCAAGTGTCTTGTATTCGAATCAATGTTTACATTGATTCACAATTGAGTCCGGCAAACAGTTATCAAGAATTAACCCTTCTTGATGACAACCAAAAACCTTGGTTAGTTGCCATACGCTTATTTGTCTTCACTTTATAAAGTGAAAGCAAATAGAAACCCTTTCGGGTTGTATGGTTAAGTGACTAAGCGTACACGGTGGATGCCTTGGCAGTCAGAGGCGATGAAAGGCGTAATAACTTGCGATAAGCCCAGATTAGGTAGTAATAACCTTTTTGAGTCTGGGATTCCTGAATGGGGAAACCCACTTGCATAAGCAAGTATCCTGTTGTGAATACATAGCAACAGGAGGCAAACCGGGGGAACTGAAACATCTAAGTACCCCGAGAAGAGAAATCAACCGAGATTCCGAAAGTAGCGGCGAGCGAAATTGGATTAGCCCTTAAGCTTTTAATGATGCAGGTGAAGAGTCTGGAAAGTCTCGCAATAAAGGGTGATAGCCCCGTAACCGACACATCATAATCAGTGAAAACGAGTAGGGCGGGACACGTGATATCCTGTCTGAATATGGGGGGACCATCCTCCAAGGCTAAATACTACTGACTGACCGATAGTGAACCAGTACCGTGAGGGAAAGGCGAAAAGAACCCCTGTGAGGGGAGTGAAATAGAACCTGAAACCGTGTACGTACAAGCAGTAGGAGCACCTTCGTGGTGTGACTGCGTACCTTTTGTATAATGGGTCAGCGACTTAATTTTAGTAGCAAGGTTAACCGTTTTAGGGGAGCCGTAGGGAAACCGAGTCTTAACTGGGCGTACAGTTGCTAGGATTAGACCCGAAACCAGGTGATCTAGCCATGGCAGGTTGAAGGTTGAGTAACATCAACTGGAGGACCGAACCGACTAATGTTGAAAAATTAGCGGATGACTTGTGGCTAGGGGTGAAAGGCCAATCAAACCTGGAGATAGCTGGTTCTCCCCGAAAGCTATTTAGGTAGCGCCTCGGACGAATACTACTGGGGGTAGAGCACTGTTAAGGCTAGGGGGTCATCCCGACTTACCAACCCTTTGCAAACTCCGAATACCAGTAAGTACTATCCGGAGACACACGGCGGGTGCTAACGTCCGTCGTGGAGAGGGAAACAACCCAGACCGCCAGCTAAGGTCCCAAAGTATAGCTAAGTGGGAAACGATGTGGGAAGGCTCAGACAGCCAGGATGTTGGCTTAGAAGCAGCCATCATTTAAAGAAAGCGTAATAGCTCACTGGTCGAGTCGGCCTGCGCGGAAGATGTAACGGGGCTAAGCTATACACCGAAGCTGCGGCTACGTACCTTAGGGTATGTGGGGTAGGGGAGCGTTCTGTAAGCCGTTGAAGGTGGTCTGTAAGGGCTGCTGGAGGTATCAGAAGTGCGAATGCTGACATGAGTAACGATAAAGGGAGTGAAAAACTCCCTCGCCGGAAGACCAAGGGTTCCTGTCCAACGTTAATCGGGGCAGGGTAAGTCGACTCCTAAGGCGAGGCCGAAAGGCGTAGTCGATGGGAAACGGGTTAATATTCCCGTACTTCTTACAATTGCGATGGGGGGACGGAGAAGGCTAGGTGGGCCTGGCGACGGTTGTCCAGGTTCAAGTATGTAGGCGGAAAGTTTAGGTAAATCCGGACTTTCTTAACGCTGAGATACGATGTCGAGCTACTACGGTAGTGAAGTCATTGATGCCATGCTTCCAGGAAAAGCCTCTAAGCTTCAGATTGTAAGGAATCGTACCCCAAACCGACACAGGTGGTCGGGTAGAGAATACCAAGGCGCTTGAGAGAACTCGGGTGAAGGAACTAGGCAAAATGGTACCGTAACTTCGGGAGAAGGTACGCTCTTATCAGTGAAGTCCCTTGCGGATGGAGCAGACGAGAGTCGCAGATACCAGGTGGCTGCAACTGTTTATTAAAAACACAGCACTGTGCAAAATCGTAAGATGACGTATACGGTGTGACGCCTGCCCGGTGCCGGAAGGTTAATTGATGGGGTTAGACTTCGGTCGAAGCTCTTGATCGAAGCCCCGGTAAACGGCGGCCGTAACTATAACGGTCCTAAGGTAGCGAAATTCCTTGTCGGGTAAGTTCCGACCTGCACGAATGGCGTAATGATGGCCACGCTGTCTCCACCCGAGACTCAGTGAAATTGAAATCGCTGTGAAGATGCAGTGTACCCGCGGCTAGACGGAAAGACCCCGTGAACCTTTACTACAGCTTGGCACTGAACATTGAACCTACATGTGTAGGATAGGTGGGAGACTATGAAATTGCGTCGCTAGATGTGATGGAGTCGTCCTTGAAATACCACCCTTGTAGTTTTGATGTTCTAACGTTGGTCCCTGAATCGGGATTACGGACAGTGCCTGGTGGGTAGTTTGACTGGGGCGGTCTCCTCCCAAAGAGTAACGGAGGAGCACGAAGGTGGGCTAAACACGGTTGGACATCGTGTGGTTAGTGCAATGGCATAAGCCCGCTTGACTGCGAGAATGACAATTCGAGCAGGTGCGAAAGCAGGTCATAGTGATCCGGTGGTTCTGAATGGAAGGGCCATCGCTCAACGGATAAAAGGTACTCCGGGGATAACAGGCTGATACCGCCCAAGAGTTCATATCGACGGCGGTGTTTGGCACCTCGATGTCGGCTCATCACATCCTGGGGCTGAAGTCGGTCCCAAGGGTATGGCTGTTCGCCATTTAAAGTGGTACGCGAGCTGGGTTTAGAACGTCGTGAGACAGTTCGGTCCCTATCTGCCGTGGGCGTTGGAAAATTGAAAGGGGCTGCTCCTAGTACGAGAGGACCGGAGTGGACGAACCTCTGGTGTTCGGGTTGTCATGCCAATGGCATTGCCCGGTAGCTAAGTTCGGAATCGATAACCGCTGAAAGCATCTAAGCGGGAAGCGAGCCTTGAGATGAGTTTTCCCTGGCACTATAAGTGTCCTAAAGGGTTGTCGTAGACTACGACGTTGATAGGCAGGGTGTGTAAGTGCTGCGAGGCATTGAGCTAACCTGTACTAATTGCCCGTGAGGCTTAACCATACAACACCCAAGGGGTTTTGTGGACTCAATAGAAATACCAAACGCTTGAATGAGTTTGAAGAGAAATAACTTTTAGATAAGCTTTCCGAATTTTAAAATTTGCTTGGCGACCATAGCATTGTGGACCCACCTGATTCCATGCCGAACTCAGAAGTGAAACACAATAGCGCCGATGGTAGTGTGGGGTTTCCCCATGTGAGAGTAGGACATCGCCAGGCTTTAATTTCGACTTTGTCTATTTAATAGACAAGTCACCATAGAGTTCTAAGTTTCTTAGAGTTTTATGTTGACTTTCAAAGTGGAAAGCGCATTATACGCGTCCTGCTTAAGTGCTAAGGCACTGAAAGCGTTCTCTTTTTAGAGAACACGCTCTTTAACAATTTAAACCTATCAATCTGTGTGGGCACTCGTTGATGAATATCAAAACGTTATTGGTTCTTTTTCAAAAGAGCGTAATGACAGTTACTTCGGTAACAAACTTGATTTCAATGAACTGAGTGACCAATACAAAATTAAGTTTACTTAATTTTGGCACAGTCAATTCATTACCATTCTGTTGGAATGGTAATAGCTTTAGAATTACATGTTCATGTTTACATGAATATTAGTTTTGAAGTCAGTATTCGTTGAGTCACAAAATCTTAAATTGAAGAGTTTGATCATGGCTCAGATTGAACGCTGGCGGCAGGCCTAACACATGCAAGTCGAGCGGAAACGACACTAACAATCCTTCGGGTGCGTTAATGGGCGTCGAGCGGCGGACGGGTGAGTAATGCCTAGGAAATTGCCTTGATGTGGGGGATAACCATTGGAAACGATGGCTAATACCGCATAATGCCTACGGGCCAAAGAGGGGGATCTTCGGACCTCTCGCGTCAAGATATGCCTAGGTGGGATTAGCTAGTTGGTGAGGTAATGGCTCACCAAGGCGACGATCCCTAGCTGGTCTGAGAGGATGATCAGCCACACTGGAACTGAGACACGGTCCAGACTCCTACGGGAGGCAGCAGTGGGGAATATTGCACAATGGGCGAAAGCCTGATGCAGCCATGCCGCGTGTATGAAGAAGGCCTTCGGGTTGTAAAGTACTTTCAGTTGTGAGGAAGGGGGTAACGTTAATAGCGTTATCTCTTGACGTTAGCAACAGAAGAAGCACCGGCTAACTCCGTGCCAGCAGCCGCGGTAATACGGAGGGTGCGAGCGTTAATCGGAATTACTGGGCGTAAAGCGCATGCAGGTGGTTCATTAAGTCAGATGTGAAAGCCCGGGGCTCAACCTCGGAACTGCATTTGAAACTGGTGAACTAGAGTGCTGTAGAGGGGGGTAGAATTTCAGGTGTAGCGGTGAAATGCGTAGAGATCTGAAGGAATACCAGTGGCGAAGGCGGCCCCCTGGACAGACACTGACACTCAGATGCGAAAGCGTGGGGAGCAAACAGGATTAGATACCCTGGTAGTCCACGCCGTAAACGATGTCTACTTGGAGGTTGTGGCCTTGAGCCGTGGCTTTCGGAGCTAACGCGTTAAGTAGACCGCCTGGGGAGTACGGTCGCAAGATTAAAACTCAAATGAATTGACGGGGGCCCGCACAAGCGGTGGAGCATGTGGTTTAATTCGATGCAACGCGAAGAACCTTACCTACTCTTGACATCCAGAGAAGCCAGCGGAGACGCAGGTGTGCCTTCGGGAGCTCTGAGACAGGTGCTGCATGGCTGTCGTCAGCTCGTGTTGTGAAATGTTGGGTTAAGTCCCGCAACGAGCGCAACCCTTATCCTTGTTTGCCAGCGAGTAATGTCGGGAACTCCAGGGAGACTGCCGGTGATAAACCGGAGGAAGGTGGGGACGACGTCAAGTCATCATGGCCCTTACGAGTAGGGCTACACACGTGCTACAATGGCGCATACAGAGGGCAGCAAGCTAGCGATAGTGAGCGAATCCCAAAAAGTGCGTCGTAGTCCGGATTGGAGTCTGCAACTCGACTCCATGAAGTCGGAATCGCTAGTAATCGTGAATCAGAATGTCACGGTGAATACGTTCCCGGGCCTTGTACACACCGCCCGTCACACCATGGGAGTGGGCTGCAAAAGAAGTGGGTAGTTTAACCTTTCGAGGAGGACGCTCACCACTTTGTGGTTCATGACTGGGGTGAAGTCGTAACAAGGTAGCCCTAGGGGAACCTGGGGCTGGATCACCTCCTTATACGAAGATACTTACGATGAGTGTCCACACAGATTGATGGTTTAGATTTAGTTAAAGCCAGAGCTTTAATTAATAACGTAAGTTATTGATTAAAGCTTTTTGCTTTATGCTCTTTAACAATTTGGAAAGCTGACTGATTGATTTACTTACGAGTAATTCAATCAAATTTAAAAGTTCTCAATGTTTATCTGCTCTTATTTAATAAGAACGGTATAAACACAACAAACACATTCAAGTGTCTTGTATTCGAATCAAACTTTAGTTTGATTCACAATTGAGTCCGGCAAACAGTCATTGAGAATTAACCCTTCTTGATGACAACCAAAAACCTTGGTTAGTTGCCATACACTTATTTGTCTTCACTTTTTAAAGTGAAAGCAAATAGAAACCCTTTCGGGTTGTATGGTTAAGTGACTAAGCGTACACGGTGGATGCCTTGGCAGTCAGAGGCGATGAAAGGCGTAATAACTTGCGATAAGCCCAGATTAGGTAGTAATAACCTTTTGAGTCTGGGATTCCTGAATGGGGAAACCCACTTGCATAAGCAAGTATCCTGTTGTGAATACATAGCAACAGGAGGCAAACCGGGGGAACTGAAACATCTAAGTACCCCGAGGAAGAGAAATCAACCGAGATTCCGAAAGTAGCGGCGAGCGAAATTGGATTAGCCCTTAAGCTTTTAATGATGCAGGTGAAGAGTCTGGAAAGTCTCGCAATAAAGGGTGATAGCCCCGTAACCGACACATCATAATCAGTGAAAACGAGTAGGGCGGGACACGTGATATCCTGTCTGAATATGGGGGGACCATCCTCCAAGGCTAAATACTACTGACTGACCGATAGTGAACCAGTACCGTGAGGGAAAGGCGAAAAGAACCCCTGTGAGGGGAGTGAAATAGAACCTGAAACCGTGTACGTACAAGCAGTAGGAGCACCTTCGTGGTGTGACTGCGTACCTTTTGTATAATGGGTCAGCGACTTAATTTTAGTAGCAAGGTTAACCGTTTAGGGGAGCCGTAGGGAAACCGAGTCTTAACTGGGCGTACAGTTGCTAGGATTAGACCCGAAACCAGGTGATCTAGCCATGGGCAGGTTGAAGGTTGAGTAACATCAACTGGAGGACCGAACCGACTAATGTTGAAAAATTAGCGGATGACTTGTGGCTAGGGGTGAAAGGCCAATCAAACCTGGAGATAGCTGGTTCTCCCCGAAAGCTATTTAGGTAGCGCCTCGGACGAATACTACTGGGGGTAGAGCACTGTTAAGGCTAGGGGGTCATCCCGACTTACCAACCCTTTGCAAACTCCGAATACCAGTAAGTACTATCCGGGAGACACACGGCGGGTGCTAACGTCCGTCGTGGAGAGGGAAACAACCCAGACCGCCAGCTAAGGTCCCAAAGTATAGCTAAGTGGGAAACGATGTGGGAAGGCTCAGACAGCCAGGATGTTGGCTTAGAAGCAGCCATCATTTAAAGAAAGCGTAATAGCTCACTGGTCGAGTCGGCCTGCGCGGAAGATGTAACGGGGCTAAGCTATACACCGAAGCTGCGGCTACGTACCTTAGGGTATGTGGGGTAGGGGAGCGTTCTGTAAGCCGTTGAAGGTGGTCTGTAAGGGCTGCTGGAGGTATCAGAAGTGCGAATGCTGACATGAGTAACGATAAAGGGAGTGAAAAACTCCCTCGCCGGAAGACCAAGGGTTCCTGTCCAACGTTAATCGGGGCAGGGTAAGTCGACTCCTAAGGCGAGGCCGAAAGGCGTAGTCGATGGGAAACGGGTTAATATTCCCGTACTTCTTACAATTGCGATGGGGGGACGGAGAAGGCTAGGTGGGCCTGGCGACGGTTGTCCAGGTTCAAGTACGTAGGCGGAAAGTTTAGGTAAATCCGGACTTTCTTAACGCTGAGATACGATGTCGAGCTACTACGGTAGTGAAGTCATTGATGCCATGCTTCCAGGAAAAGCCTCTAAGCTTCAGATTGTAAGGAATCGTACCCCAAACCGACACAGGTGGTCGGGTAGAGAATACCAAGGCGCTTGAGAGAACTCGGGTGAAGGAACTAGGCAAAATGGTACCGTAACTTCGGGAGAAGGTACGCTCTTATCAGTGAAGTCCCTTGCGGATGGAGCAGACGAGAGTCGCAGATACCAGGTGGCTGCAACTGTTTATTAAAAACACAGCACTGTGCAAAATCGTAAGATGACGTATACGGTGTGACGCCTGCCCGGTGCCGGAAGGTTAATTGATGGGGTTAGACTTCGGTCGAAGCTCTTGATCGAAGCCCCGGTAAACGGCGGCCGTAACTATAACGGTCCTAAGGTAGCGAAATTCCTTGTCGGGTAAGTTCCGACCTGCACGAATGGCGTAATGATGGCCACGCTGTCTCCACCCGAGACTCAGTGAAATTGAAATCGCTGTGAAGATGCAGTGTACCCGCGGCTAGACGGAAAGACCCCGTGAACCTTTACTACAGCTTGGCACTGAACATTGAACCTACATGTGTAGGATAGGTGGGAGACTATGAAATTGCGTCGCTAGATGTGATGGAGTCGTCCTTGAAATACCACCCTTGTAGTTTTGATGTTCTAACGTTGGTCCCTGAATCGGGATTACGGACAGTGCCTGGTGGGTAGTTTGACTGGGGCGGTCTCCTCCCAAAGAGTAACGGAGGAGCACGAAGGTGGGCTAAACACGGTTGGACATCGTGTGGTTAGTGCAATGGCATAAGCCCGCTTGACTGCGAGAATGACAATTCGAGCAGGTGCGAAAGCAGGTCATAGTGATCCGGTGGTTCTGAATGGAAGGGCCATCGCTCAACGGATAAAAGGTACTCCGGGGATAACAGGCTGATACCGCCCAAGAGTTCATATCGACGGCGGTGTTTGGCACCTCGATGTCGGCTCATCACATCCTGGGGCTGAAGTCGGTCCCAAGGGTATGGCTGTTCGCCATTTAAAGTGGTACGCGAGCTGGGTTTAGAACGTCGTGAGACAGTTCGGTCCCTATCTGCCGTGGGCGTTGGAAAATTGAAAGGGGCTGCTCCTAGTACGAGAGGACCGGAGTGGACGAACCTCTGGTGTTCGGGTTGTCATGCCAATGGCATTGCCCGGTAGCTAAGTTCGGAATCGATAACCGCTGAAAGCATCTAAGCGGGAAGCGAGCCTTGAGATGAGTTTTCCCTGGCACTATAAGTGTCCTAAAGGGTTGTCGTAGACTACGACGTTGATAGGCAGGGTGTGTAAGTGCTGCGAGGCATTGAGCTAACCTGTACTAATTGCCCGTGAGGCTTAACCATACAACACCCAAGGGGTTTTGTGGACTCAGATGTACCAGACCTTGAATGCGTTTGAAGAGAAACTTTTATAGCTCTATTCAATAGAGAAGCAGCTTTCCGAATTTTAAAATTTGCTTGGCGACCATAGCATTGTGGACCCACCTGATTCCATGCCGAACTCAGAAGTGAAACACAATAGCGCCGATGGTAGTGTGGGGTTTCCCCATGTGAGAGTAGGACATCGCCAGGCTTTAAATTAAATCTTTAGGTTGACCGACCTGGAGATATGGACGCTCACTTAGTGAGTTGACCACTGCGGAGTGGTAGTTCAGTTGGTTAGAATACCGGCCTGTCACGCCGGGGGTCGCGGGTTCGAGTCCCGTCCACTCCGCCACTTATTAGAAAAGCCCTGCTAGAAATAGCAGGGCTTTTTTACATCTCAAGAAAGGTGTTTTGCCCTTCGGCCTAATGAGCCCTACAAAGGGGTTGCCTGAAGTCCGCAACCCCGTCCATTCCGCTACTTATTAGAAAGCCTAGTC
This sequence comes from Vibrio sp. SBT000027, assembly GCF_963894355.1. Classification (NCBI taxonomy): domain Bacteria; kingdom Pseudomonadati; phylum Pseudomonadota; class Gammaproteobacteria; order Vibrionales; family Vibrionaceae; genus Vibrio; species Vibrio sp. SBT000027. The sequence continues at coordinate 13,880 of NZ_CAWQGD010000003.1, forward strand.
TGACGACTAGGCTTTCGTCGTTTCTGATGTATTAGTTTTGGGCTTCGATTACAGACCTTATCGCTACATATTGAGGTGTCTCTCTAGATAGTGGCAGGCTCGTGCTGCTTTGCCCTTAAACCTGACGAATTGAGATGGTTACTTCTAACTCTTTTTGCTACAGCCTCTAAAGATAACTGAGTCTCAAATTAGACTAATCTAAGCACAACTGAGCATAAGGGGGGGATCTATCACGCTAGTTCCTCGCTGTAAGGAGTAGCGATTAGGATACAGAAAATAATTGTCGATTGAGTTGGTATCTTACTTGGTTGTTATTTGTATCTGATAGCTGAATCTTAATTATTAGGCTGACTAAGAAAGGTAGGTACTTGGAGATTTAAGCGTTGGCTCTAGTCTTGAGTAAATAGCGAAATTACATCAAACAAACTTATCTCGCAGATACAAAAACGCCTAGCGTTTACTAGGCGTTGATAAATAATGTTTCTAATACATCGACTACAATATTTGTTTAAGGACTCTATCGGCTTTGACACGAGTGATCTTACGAATCAACTTCTGAACCTCCATCGGATAGCTCTCAACCTTGTCCAATTGCTTATAAGTGCAGATTAGCTGTGTGTGTTGAACAATATTATCAACCTCGGCTTGGAATTTATCCGTTAGATGATGATAGTTATCTTGGATGAATATGCCATTTTCTAAGTCCAACTTCCATGCGCGTGGGTTTAGGTTATTACCTGTGAGTAGCATGTAGCGTTTATCAACCCAAATGCCCTTCAAATGGAAGCTGTTGGAATCGTGTTGCCAAAGTCGGATAGACAGGTTACGACTTGCTATATTCGCTTCATTTGCCTTCGCAAATCGACGCAGGTTCAATTCGTATAAGTAAGGCAAGCCACCAATCGTTTTAAACTCTTCCTCTGGGGAGATAAAGAAGTCATTGGCTGTCTTATCGCCGACAACAATCGTGACCTTTACGCCACGCTTAAGTGCTTTCTTCACTTCCTTCGCTAGGCTAGGCGGAAAATTGAAATATGGCGTACAAATGAAAATTTCATCTTTAGCTTGAGCAACCAGTTGGTTAATTCCCTGATTCAGACGGTTACGTCTCTTGCCGATACCTACCAATGGTGTCACAGCGACTTGTTCGGGAGAAACATCTTGACCATCGAATTGATATTGAGATCTTGCTAACGATGCTCGGAACTGACGAATTGCAGGTTTCAGTTCTTTGGTAGCTGGTTTGTTCTTATCAGCCAAATCATAAACAGCAATGTCTGAGACCATCTGTTCGTGTACGTATGTAAACATTGTATCAGCAAGCGTTGCGTTGTTTAAAACGTGGTAACGATCAAAGCGATAGCGGTCATGGTAGTTCAGGTAGATATTGTTAAGGCTTGCACCGCTGTATATCACGCTGTCATCGACGATAAAGCCTTTTAAGTGCAATACGCCAAAGACTTCTTTGCCGCGAACAGGAATGCCATAGACGGGTACAGAGTGCTGATATTTTACCGCAAACTCTTTATACATGGCTGCATTGCCTTCAGAAGACTCTGCGCCAATCAATCCACGTTGAGCTCTGTGCCAATCGACACACACACTCACATCTAATTTTGGATTCTTTTGCTTTGCTTCATATAAGGCAGTTAGGATCTCACGGCCAGCCTCATCATCTTCAAGATACAAAGCGACTAAACTAATACGAGTTGTTGCGCGAGATATCTCATCAAGTAAGCGAGCTCTAAACTCTTGCGCTGATAGTAGTACTTCAAACTTGTCAGGATTCTGCGCTATGGTTGGCAACTGTATGAATGGATTCCTACTGGCAATCATATTGACTGTTTTACCTTAAAAATATGCAAAATTGCGAACCTTTAATTTTACCAAAGGGATAGCATGAAATACTAGATAATCGAGGCATTCTCTAACAATTTTGCTGATAATGCATAGGAATGAGATCTTTTCCGCTATTCAAATAGCGCTCGTACAAAACTCTTAGGCCATTAGGAAGATCTGTCGGGTCTACTTGCATGAACTTGTGTCGAGAGTAAAAGTTGGTGAGATGAGCATAAGCAAAGCAATAATCGCTTTCTGTTAGCGTATGTTTCGTACAATAGTCCATAAGCAGAGAGCCTAATTGCTTACCACGATGTTGTTTTGATATCGCCATACCAGTAAGTAAGCGATTATCTTCAATGGTGCGAAAACGCACGACACCACAAAGTTCGTTATCTAGTAATAACGAATAGATCAGTTCACTCTTGTTCGCTTTTCCCGTTGGATAATGTTCCTTATAGAAACGTTTAACTAGGGGAACCTTTACTGGGTCTAATTGAGTAATGATGACATTGTTCATTCAGTCACTGCGCCATTGGTTTATCTGCTGTAGAATGATGGCAGTGTAAGTTAATTGAATATCGCCATGCAATTCCATCTCAATGCTAGTTTAAAAAATGTTCATACTTTTTCTATCGATCAGACCTGTGATGCGTTGGTTGAAGTAACTACGATCGACGAACTGATTTCGGTTTATAGGAATCCTAAATGGTCGACTTCACCTAAGTTAATTTTGGGTAAGGGCAGTAATATGCTTTTTACCAAGCATTTCGCCGGTTTGATCATTGTGAATAAATTAGCTGGGATTGAGCTGACCGAGACGGACCGTCATCACCTTCTGCATGTGAGTGGTGGTGAGGATTGGCCAAGCTTGGTTGAGTGGAGTGTTGATAAAGGTCTGGGTGGTCTAGAAAACCTCGCAATGATACCTGGTTGTTCAGGCTCTGCTCCGATTCAGAATATTGGTGCGTATGGTGTTGAACTGCAAGACGTATGCGAATATGTTGATATTCTGTATCTGGATACTTATACAGTTAAGCGGTTAAGCAAAGAGGAATGTCTCTTTGGCTACCGAGATTCTATTTTTAAACACGCTCTCTATGGCAAAGCGATTGTTGTTGCGATTGGTTTGACCCTACCTAAAGAGTGGAATCCATGTAATCACTATGGTCCGTTAAAAAGCCTACCAGCTGAGACTCTCTCTCCTCGTACTATATTTGATGAAGTATGCGCTATCCGTTCAAGTAAGTTGCCAGATCCTAGAGTCCAAGGCAATGCGGGTAGCTTCTTCAAAAACCCTGTGATCACCAAAGATCATTTTGATCGGCTGTTTGCGTTATACCCAAACATTGTCGGTTACGAGAGTAATGACATGATCAAAGTCGCCGCCGGGTGGCTTATTGATCAATGCCAGTTTAAAGGTGTGATTGAAGGTGGTGCTCAAGTTCATCCAAACCAAGCTTTGGTTATCATCAATTATGATGAAGCCTCTGCTGTGGATATCCTCAGACTTGCATCACGAGTACGTCAAGCTGTCCTAGATAAGTTCGACATTCCATTGGAACACGAAGTCCGCTTTATGGGCCAAGACAGTGAGACAAACTTAGACAAGGCGTTGGAGGCAATGGCATGAGAGAGCACAGTACCAAGCTCGCACTATTGAGATGTCTTGCCGATGGTGAGTTTCATTCTGGTGAATACTTAGGTGAAATGATCGGTGTATCACGAGCGGCTATCAGTAAGCACATTAAAGGTATCCAAGAGTGGGGGTTAGACATCTATCGAGTACAAGGCAAAGGTTATAAGCTAGCCAGTCGTTTAGATATGCTTGACCAAGAAAAATTGTCCGCTGTCAGTCGTGATGCTTCTCTTGAACTCATTCCAATCATAGGTTCAACAAACCAACACCTGTTAGAGCGTACTAATACCCTCGAATCGGGGTCGATCTGCATTGCTGAATATCAAGCTGCAGGTCGTGGACGTCGTGGAAGAGAGTGGGTATCGCCATTTGGTGCAAATCTTTACCTTTCAATGTATTGGAGGCTCGATGCAGGCATGGCTGCCGCTATGGGGTTAAGCCTTGTCGTTGGCGTTGCTGTTGTTGAAGCCTTGGAAGAGATGGGTGTTGAAGGAGTTAAACTGAAATGGCCGAATGATCTTTACCATAATGACAAGAAACTCGCGGGTATTTTAGTCGAGTTGTCAGGACAGTCTGGTGGCGCTGCTCATATTGTTATTGGTTTGGGACTAAACCTGTCCATGGACCCGACAACATCAGGTATTGGTCAGCCGTGGACGTCTCTCAAAGAGGTCTGTGATGGAAAAGTGCCCGACCGTAACCAGTTAACACAGGCTCTGATCAATGCTTGGGACAAGTCACTTGCTGACTATGAGTTGAAAGGAATGTCTAATTTTGTCGAACGGTGGAACCGCTTAGATAACTTCTTAGGTCGCAACGTTAGACTGATCATTGGACCTAGAGAAATTGAAGGTGTTGTACAGGGTATCGATGAACAAGGTGCCGTGTTACTCAAAACTGAGAACGGTGTTGAGAGCTATATCGGTGGAGAGATATCCCTAAGAAAAGGGGACTAAGAGGTTATTATTTTCTTAGTAACACTTCCTCAACCATATGATCTGTGCCTTTGCGTAAAATCAGGTGAGCCCTTTCTCTGGTCGGAAGGATATTCTGCTCTAGGTTTAAACCATTGATTGATTGCCAAATACCTTCTGCTTTTTCCTTAGCGGCAAGATCTGATAATTTAGTGTAGTGCCCGAAATATGAACCAGGTTTAGCGAAGGCACCTTCACGGAACTTCATAAAACGATTTACATACCATTGTTGAATTTGAGCGCTTTCAGCATCGACATACAATGAGAAGTCGAGGAAGTCTGAAATGAAGACTCTATGAGGCTCATGTGGGTAATTCATACCGCTTTGTAAAACGTTGAGCCCTTCGATAATGAGCACATCGGGTAAGTCGACCTCTTTTACTTCCTTGGTAATGTTGTAGGTGAGATGAGAGTACACAGGTGCAGTCACATTACGCTTACATGCCTTTACGTCTGAAACAAAATTGACTAGAGCTTTGATATCATAGGACTCAGGGAACCCTTTCTTACTCATTAATCCTTTTTCTTCTAATATTTCATTTGGATATAAGAAGCCATCTGTCGTAACTAACTCAACTTTAGGGTGGTTTTCCCAACGAGATAGCAAAGCTTTCAATAGACGAGCTGTTGTACTTTTCCCTACTGCTACACTGCCAGCAATACCAATGATGAATGGTGGCGCAGTTTCTTTCTTATCCAGAAATTGATGAAGCACTGAGTTTCTATTTTGTCGAGCGGCCACATAGAGGTTTAACAGGCGCGATAACGGTAGATAAATCTCTACTGCTTCTTCCATTGTCAGCTTTTCATTGATGCCTTGAAGCTCTTTCAAATCGCTCTCAGAAAGTGTCATTGGAACTAAATTCCTTAGTTCAGACCACTGCGCGCGGTCAAATGACATAAATGGGCTCATACAAAACTCTATAGTGGATAACAAAACAAGTGCATGGAAAATACATCAAGCGATAGATAAATTAAATATCTTCCTTTACTAGATGCGGATTAAAGGCAGAAACCTTGAGCTAAATAACCGTATATAGGAATTTGATAAGAGAATTTTGCACTTTTTTGCAATTTACTATTGCAAGGTGGAAAATCATTCAATAAAATGCGCCCCACTTGTGCCGACTTAGCTCAGTAGGTAGAGCAACTGACTTGTAATCAGTAGGTCACCAGTTCGACTCCGGTAGTCGGCACCACTTTCTCCCTTCTATTTATAGAGAGCGAGAGAAAGATCAAAATTTGGAGGGGTTCCCGAGTGGCCAAAGGGAGCAGACTGTAAATCTGCCGGCACTGCCTTCGATGGTTCGAATCCGTCTCCCTCCACCATATTCTAAAGGTTAAATAGCTCAAAAGAGTTACGTGTTGCGTGCATCGTATAATGGCTATTACCTCAGCCTTCCAAGCTGATGATGCGGGTTCGATTCCCGCTGCACGCTCCAACTCATTTTTGTGTGCTGATATAGCTCAGTCGGTAGAGCGCACCCTTGGTAAGGGTGAGGCCCCCAGTTCGACTCTGGGTATTAGCACCAGTCTAAAGCTTCTTCTCCTTTAATAAAGAAAACCATTTTTTTGGTTGCGTGGTCTTATTTTAAGCCACCTAATCCGTACCTAGAGGGACACCCCATGTCTAAAGAAAAATTTGAACGTACGAAACCGCACGTAAACGTTGGTACTATCGGCCACGTTGACCACGGTAAAACAACTCTAACTGCTGCTATCTGTACTACACTTGCAAAAGTGTACGGCGGTGTTGCTAAAGATTTCGCATCTATCGATAACGCTCCAGAAGAGCGCGAACGTGGTATCACAATCGCAACTTCTCACGTTGAGTACGATACTCCTGAACGTCACTACGCACACGTAGACTGTCCTGGACACGCCGATTATGTTAAAAACATGATCACTGGTGCTGCTCAAATGGACGGCGGTATCCTAGTTGTTGCTGCTACAGATGGCCCTATGCCACAAACTCGTGAGCACATCCTACTTGGTCGTCAAGTTGGTATCCCTTACATCATCGTATTCATGAACAAATGTGACATGGTTGATGACGAAGAGCTACTTGAGCTAGTAGAAATGGAAGTTCGTGAACTTCTTTCTGAGTACGAGTACCCAGGAGACGACCTTCCAGTAATTCAAGGTTCTGCACTTGGCGCTCTAAACGGCGAAAAGCAGTGGGAAGACAAGATCGTTGAGCTTGCAGAAGCACTAGATTCTTACATTCCACTTCCAGAGCGTGCTGTTGACCTACCGTTCCTACTTCCTATTGAAGATGTATTCTCAATCCAAGGTCGTGGTACTGTAGTTACTGGTCGTATCGAGCGCGGTATCCTACGTGTAGGTGACGAAGTAGAAATCGTTGGTATCAAAGAAACTACTCTTACTACTTGTACTGGTGTTGAAATGTTCCGTAAACTGCTTGACGAAGGTCGTGCAGGTGAGAACGTTGGTGCACTTCTACGTGGTACTAAGCGTGATGACGTTGAACGTGGCCAAGTACTTTCTGCTAAAGGTTCAATCAACCCACACACTAAGTTTGAGTCTGAAGTATACGTACTTTCTAAAGACGAAGGCGGCCGTCACACTCCTTTCTTCAAGGGTTACCGTCCACAGTTCTACTTCCGTACAACTGACGTAACAGGCGATATCACTCTACCTGAAGGCGTAGAAATGGTAATGCCAGGTGACAACGTTCAAATGACTGTTGAGCTAATCGCTCCAATCGCAATGGACGAAGGTCTACGTTTCGCAATCCGCGAAGGTGGCCGTACAGTTGGTGCTGGTGTTGTAGCTAAAATCTTTGCATAAGATTTGACGAACCACTAGTAAAAAGGGCATCATTTGATGCCCTTTTTCTGCGCTGAAAAAAGAGTTGGGTGTTTTGACATCAATTTTAGCTCTTAGCAAAGAATTAAACGGTCTTTTTGACTAAAATGACTGTTAGATGTGTTGTTTTGCAACGCAAAGGAATGTGCCCTGCAACAGCGGGGTTATTGTCGTCTATATTTAAGACTTATCACAGGTTGGTTTTATGAAAGCAAACGCTGAAACTCCTGATAGCTCAGGTGCAGCAGATACAATGAAGTGGGTAGTCGCTTTTGTACTGTTGGCTGCTGCTGTTGTGGGTAATTACCTGTATGGTGAATTGTCTGTTGTAATTCGCGCTGCAGGTGTAGTTGTGCTGATTGCTGCCGCACTAGGCGTTGCAGCAACAACAACTAAAGGTAAAGCTGCGATCGATTTTGCAAAAGAATCTCGTATGGAGATTCGTAAAGTTGTTTGGCCTACTCGCCAAGAAACTATGCAAACTACATTGATCGTTTTAGCTGTATGTATTGTTATGTCTCTAGTGCTTTGGGGAATTGACGGCATTATGGTCCGTTTAGTTTCTCTAGCGACTGGGGTGTAGAGGGTTCTGATTCATGAGTGAAGCTCCAAAAAAACGTTGGTATGTAGTTCAAGCCTTTTCTGGCTATGAAGGTCGTGTATCTCAATCGTTACGCGAACATATTAAAATGCACGACATGGAAGAGTTCTTTGGTGACGTTTTAGTACCTACTGAAGAAGTAGTGGAAATGCGTGCAGGTCAACGCCGTAAAAGCGAACGTAAGTTCTTCCCTGGCTACGTATTAGTGCAAATGATCATGAATGATGAATCATGGCACTTAGTGCGCAGTATCCCTCGTGTTATGGGCTTCATTGGTGGTACCTCTGATCGTCCTGCACCAATCACTGACAAAGAAGCTGATGCTATCTTGAACCGTCTAGAGAAAGCGAGCGAGTCTCCACGTCCTAAGACAATGTTCGAAGCGGGTGAAGTGGTTCGTGTGAACGATGGTCCGTTTGCTGATTTCAACGGTACAGTTGAAGAAGTAGATTACGAGAAAAGCCGCATTAAGGTATCTGTATCGATCTTTGGTCGTGCAACGCCGGTTGAGCTTGAATTTGGTCAAGTTGAAAAGCTAGACTAAAACTCTAACTTTTGAACAAGCTGTGGATAAATGCTTCATAAGTTGTTCAAAATAAAAGAGTATAAAAAACCACCTTTTTAGGGTTGTTAAAGGCGCGAATTATGATTATAATTTCGCGCCTTTTTGCTTCTATCGAAGTAAGAAAGAGTTAATTGAAATTAAGGGGAGCTTGCCTTAGGGCTAGCGCATGTACCCAAAAATTAGGAAATATCATGGCTAAGAAAGTTGAAGCTTATATCAAACTGCAAGTTGCAGCTGGTATGGCAAACCCAAGTCCACCGGTTGGTCCTGCTCTAGGTCAACACGGCGTGAACATCATGGAATTCTGTAAAGCGTTCAACGCAAAAACAGAATCTGTTGAGAAAGGTCTACCTACTCCAGTAGTAATTACTGTTTACAACGACCGTTCTTTCACGTTCGTAACTAAGACTCCACCTGCTGCTGTTCTTCTTAAGAAAGCTGCTGGCGTTAAGTCTGGTTCAGGTCGTCCAAACACTGAGAAAGTTGGTACTGTAACTGACGCTCAAGTTCAGGAAATCGCAGAAACTAAAGCTGCTGATATGACTGGTGCTGACATCGAAGCAATGAAGCGTTCTATTGCTGGTACTGCTCGTTCAATGGGCCTAGTGGTAGAGGGATAAGATCATGGCAAAACTTACTAAGCGTATGCGCGTAATCCGCGACAAAGTTGAAGTAACTAAAGAATACGAAATCAACGAAGCTGTTGCTCTTCTTAAAGAACTAGCGACTGCTAAATTCGTTGAGTCTGTAGATGTTGCTGTTAACCTAGGCATCGATGCTCGTAAATCTGACCAAAACGTACGTGGCGCAACTGTGCTACCTCACGGTACTGGCCGTGAAATCCGCGTTGCTGTGTTCACTCAAGGTGCAAACGCAGAAGCAGCTAAAGCAGCTGGCGCAGATATCGTTGGTATGGAAGATCTTGCTGAGCAAGTGAAAAAAGGCGTAATGGACTTTGACGTTGTTGTTGCTTCTCCTGATGCAATGCGCGTTGTTGGTCAACTAGGTACAATCCTAGGTCCACGCGGTCTAATGCCAAACCCTAAAGTTGGTACTGTAACTCCTAACGTTGCTGAAGCGGTTAAGAACGCTAAAGCTGGTCAGGTTCGTTACCGTAACGACAAGAACGGTATCATCCACACTACTATCGGCAAAGCATCTTTCGAAGCTAACCAGCTTCAAGAGAACCTAGAAGCACTTCTAGTTGCTCTTAAGAAAGCTAAGCCTTCTTCAGCGAAAGGTACTTTCCTGAAGAAAGTAAGCATCTCTACTACGATGGGTGCTGGTGTTACTGTTGATCAAGCTAGTCTTGACACTCAAGCAAACTAATTTGCTTTGGCGCAGATTTAGTATATACTTCTGCGCCTAATATTTGTGGTTGGGTGGTTTTTGAAGCAATTCATAACTGTCTATCCCAAGACCGTAGGCGCTGAACCTTTTTAAGGTGAAGCTTAATAAAACCTACGTAGGCGATGTTGTCGTTTGAAATGAATTTATTCATTTTTGAATAACATCGTAAACGCTCAATGTATTTTATATTGAGTGCTGTAATCACAACCAGAGGTTAATCCAAATGGCTTTAAATCTTCAAGACAAAAAAGCAATTGTTGCTGAAGTCAACGAAGCAGCCAGTGGTGCACTTTCTGCAGTTGTAGCTGACTCTCGTGGCGTTACTGTTGGCGCGATGACTTCTCTACGTAAACAAGCTCGCGAAGCGGGTGTTTACATGAGAGTTGTTCGTAACACACTAGCACGCCGTGCAGTAGAAGGTACTGAGTATGAGTGTCTACAAGACACATTTACTGGTCCTAGCCTACTTGCGTTCTCTAACGAGCACCCTGGTGCTGCAGCGCGTCTTTTCAAAGACTTCGCTAAAGAGAACAAAACATTCGAGATCAAAGCTGCTGCATTTGAAGGCGCAGTTACTGATGCTGATGTACTAGCGACACTACCAACTTACGACGAAGCTATCGCACGCCTAATGATGTGCATGAAAGAAGCTTCTGCTGGCAAGCTGGTTCGTACTATCGCTGCTGTTCGCGACCAAAAAGAAGAAGCTGCGGCATAAGCCTTGCTTTTCACTGGTTGCTATTTAAACTTATTGTTGACTTAAAAGAGAATTGTTATGTCTATTACTAACGAGCAAATCCTAGACGCAGTTGCAGAAATGTCTGTAATGCAAGTTGTTGAGCTTATCGAAGCTATGGAAGAAAAATTCGGTGTTACTGCTGCTGCTGCAGTTGTAGCTGGTGGAGCTTCTGCTGAAGCTGCTGCTGAGCAAACTGAATTCGACGTTATCCTTACTGGCGCTGGCGCAAACAAAGTACAAGTTATCAAAGCTGTACGTGGCGCAACTGGCCTAGGTCTTAAAGAAGCTAAAGGTCTTGTAGACTCAGCTCCTGCAGCGCTTAAAGAAGGCGTTGACAAAGCTGAAGCTGAAGCTCTTAAAGCACAGCTAGAAGAAGTTGGCGCTTCTGTTGAAATCAAGTAATTATTACTTAATTTCCTAGCCGCAAGGCTATTGGCTGGTGGTTTATTAACCACCGGCCTTTTTGCGCTGTAGGGCTATGACGAATTTCCCGCTGTTTAACCGTCATAATCCGAGCAAAAAAACAGTCATTTTTTCGAAATGATTGTTCAACTACAGTAAACAGCTGTTTGTCACCGCCCCCTCTGAAGAGTGTTTTGGGTGGTTTGGGTCACTTATCAGCGAGCTGAGGAACCCCATGGTTTACTCTTATACCGAGAAAAAGCGCATCCGTAAGGATTTTGGTACTCGTCCACAAGTTTTGGACATTCCATACCTGTTATCGATCCAGCTTGATTCTTTCGATAAATTCATCGAACAGGATCCAGAAGGTCAATACGGTCTTGAAGCTGCTTTCCGTTCTGTATTTCCAATTCAGAGCTACAACGGCAATTCTGAGCTGCAATACGTTAGCTACCGTCTTGGTGAGCCAGTTTTTGACGTTAAAGAATGTCAAATCCGCGGTGTAACTTACTCAAAGCCACTACGCGTAAAACTACGTCTAGTTATCTTTGATCGAGACGCACCAGCAGGCACTGTAAAAGACATTAAAGAACAAGAAGTCTACATGGGCGAAATTCCGCTTATGACAGACAATGGTACTTTCGTAATTAATGGTACCGAGAGGGTTATCGTATCCCAGCTGCACCGAAGCCCAGGCGTGTTCTTCGACAGTGATAAGGGTAAGACCCACTCATCAGGTAAAGTTCTTTATAACGCACGTGTAATTCCTTACCGTGGCTCATGGTTAGACTTTGAGTTCGATCCTAAGGATAACTTATTCGTACGTATCGACCGTCGTCGTAAGCTACCAGCATCGATTATTCTTCGTGCACTTGGTAAATCGACTGAAGAGATCCTAGATCTGTTCTTCGACAAGGTGAACTTCGAAGTTAAAGACCAAACTCTACTTATGGAGTTGGTTCCTGATCGTCTACGTGGTGAAACTGCGTCATTCGACATCGAATCAAACGGTAAAACTTACGTTGAGACTGGTCGTCGTGTTACTGCTCGCCATATCCGTCAACTTGAAAAAGATGGCGTTGAGCACATCGAAGTACCAGTAGAGTACATCGTTGAAAAGATTGCTGCGAAAGATTACATCAACGAAGCAACTGGCGAGATCATCGTTGGCGCAAACCAAGAGATTAGCCTAGAAGCACTTGCTAACCTGTCTCAAGCAGGTCACAAGACTCTAGAAGTGCTGTTCACGAATGACCTAGACCATGGTCCATTCATGTCAGACACTCTACGTGCGGATAGCACAGTAGATCGCATCTCTGCATTGGTAGAAATCTACCGCATGATGCGCCCTGGCGAGCCACCAACGAAAGAAGCTGCAGAATCATTGTTCGAAAGCCTATTCTTCTCTGAAGATCGTTACGACCTATCAACTGTAGGCCGTATGAAATTCAACAGCTCTATCGAGCGTGAAGAAGAAGAAGAGCGCGGTACTCTGGATGAATCAGACATCATCGAAGTGATGAAGAAACTGATCGGCATCCGTAACGGTATTGGTGAAGTGGACGATATCGACCACCTTGGCAACCGTCGTATCCGTTCTGTAGGTGAAATGGCAGAAAACCAATTCCGTGTTGGTCTAGTTCGTGTAGAACGTGCCGTTAAAGAGCGCCTAAGCCTTGGTGACCTTGATGCAATCATGCCTCAAGATCTTATCAACGCTAAGCCGATCTCTGCTGCAGTTAAAGAATTCTTTGGCTCTTCACAGCTTTCACAGTTTATGGACCAAAACAACCCATTGTCAGAAGTTACGCACAAACGTCGTATCTCTGCTTTAGGTCCTGGTGGTCTTACTCGTGAGCGCGCAGGCTTCGAAGTACGTGACGTTCACGTAACTCACTACGGTCGTCTATGTCCGATCGAAACGCCTGAAGGTCCAAACATCGGTCTAATTAACTCGCTATCTGCGTTTGCACGTTGTAACGATTACGGTTTCCTAGAAACTCCGTATCGTCGTGTAGTAGATGGTGTAGTAACAGAAGAAGTTGATTACCTGTCTGCAATCCAGGAAGGTCAATTCGTAATCGCGCAAGCAAACACTATTCTTACAGAAGAAGGTACGTTTGCAGATGAGCTAATCACAGCTCGTCAAAAAGGTGAATCTGGTCTTCACCCACGCGAGCACGTTGACTACATGGACGTTGCGACAAACCAAGTAGTATCTATCGCTGCTTCGCTTATCCCGTTCCTAGAACACGATGATGCGAACCGTGCATTGATGGGTGCCAACATGCAACGTCAAGCGGTACCAACACTTAGAGCTGATAAACCTCTAGTAGGTACTGGTATTGAACGTAACATCGCAGTTGACTCTGGTGTTACAGCGGTTGCTAAACGTGGTGGTCAAGTTCAGTCTGTAGACGCTTCTCGTATCGTAGTTAAGGTTAACGAAGATGAATTGGTACCTGGCGAAGCTGGTATCGATATCTACAACCTAACTAAGTACACGCGTTCGAACCAAAACACATGTATTAACCAACGTCCAACTGTACTTCCTGGTGAACCAGTTGCACGCGGTGATGTTCTTGCTGATGGTCCTTCAACTGACCTTGGTGAACTTGCTCTTGGCCAAAACATGCGTATCGCATTTATGCCTTGGAATGGTTACAACTTCGAAGACTCGATCTTAGTATCTGAGCGCGTAGTTCAAGAAGACCGTTTCACGACAATCCACATTCAAGAACTATCTTGTGTGGCTCGTGATACTAAGCTGGGCTCTGAAGAGATCACAGCTGATATTCCAAACGTAGGTGAGTCTGCTCTGTCTAAACTAGACGAGTCAGGTATCGTTTACATTGGTGCTGAAGTTAAGGGTGGCGACATCCTAGTTGGTAAAGTAACCCCTAAAGGTGAAACTCAACTGACTCCTGAAGAGAAGCTACTACGTGCTATCTTCGGTGAGAAAGCATCTGATGTTAAAGATACTTCTCTACGTGTACCAAACTCTGTTTCGGGTACTATCATCGATGTACAAGTCTTCACTCGCGATGGCGTAGAGAAAGACAAACGTGCACTTGAAATCGAACAGATGCAGCTTAAAGAAGCTAAGAAAGATCTAACTGAAGAGTTCCAAATTCTTGAGGGTGGCCTTCTTAACCGTGTTAAAGCTGTACTTCTGTCTGGTGGTTACTCTGAAGCTAAGCTTGATACTATCGGTCGTAAGCAATGGCTAGAGCAAGTTCTAGAAGACGATGCGCTACAAACACAGCTTGAGCAACTTGCTGAGCAGTGGGATGAGCTAAAAGCAGACTTCGATAAGAAGTTTGAAACTAAGCGTCGTAAAATCACTCAAGGTGATGATCTAGCGCCTGGCGTTCTTAAGATTGTTAAAGTTTACCTAGCGGTTAAACGTCGTATCCAGCCTGGTGATAAGATGGCCGGTCGTCACGGTAACAAAGGTGTAATCTCTAAGATTAACCCTGTTGAAGACATGCCATACGATGAGAAAGGTCAGCCTGTAGACATCGTACTTAACCCGCTGGGTGTACCATCGCGTATGAACATCGGTCAGATCCTAGAAGTTCACTTAGGTTTGGCTGCGAAAGGTATCGGTGACAAGATCAACCAAATGGTTAAGGAACAACAAGAACTGCATAAGTTCCGTGAGTTCCTACAGAAGGTTTATGATCTTGGTGATACTCGTCAGAAAGTTGATATTGCTGAACTGTCTGATGATCAAGTTCGTACACTGATTAAGAACCTACGTGGCGGTCTACCGATTGCTACTCCTGTGTTCGACGGTGCTTCTGAGTCTCTAATCAAAGAACTACTTAAACTGGGTGATCTGCCAGAATCTGGTCAGCTTAAACTGTTTGATGGTCGTACTGGTGATTCGTTTGAGCGTCCTGTAACTGTTGGTTACATGTACATGCTGAAACTGAACCACTTGGTTGATGACAAGATGCATGCTCGTTCAACTGGTTCTTACAGCCTAGTAACTCAGCAACCACTTGGTGGTAAAGCTCAGTTCGGTGGTCAGCGTTTCGGTGAGATGGAAGTATGGGCACTAGAAGCATACGGTGCTGCATATACTCTACAAGAAATGCTAACAGTTAAGTCGGATGACGTTAACGGCCGTACTAAGATGTATAAGAACATCGTAGATGGCAACCATAGCATGGAACCTGGCATGCCAGAGTCGTTCAACGTACTGTTGAAAGAGATTCGCTCGCTAGGTATCAACATCGAGCTAGAAGACGAAGAGTAATCCCTCTTTTTTATAAAGAAGATTGGATTACTTGGTAAAGGGGGCTCACTTTAGTCGGTGAGCTCCTTTAACTCCTTACAGGAGCTGAACGTGAAAGACTTATTAAACTTTCTAAAAGCACAGCATAAGACCGAAGAATTTGATGCAATCAAAATCGGTCTATCTTCACCAGACACGATCCGTTCGTGGTCTTTTGGTGAAGTTAAAAAGCCAGAAACAATTAACTATCGTACGTTCAAACCTGAACGTGATGGTCTGTTCTGTGCACGTATTTTTGGTCCAGTTAAAGACTACGAATGTCTTTGTGGCAAATACAAGCGCCTGAAGCACCGTGGTGTTATCTGTGAGAAGTGTGGCGTTGAAGTTACACAAACTAAAGTTCGTCGTGACCGTATGGGCCACATCGAGCTTGCTTCACCAGTTGCTCACATCTGGTTCCTAAAATCACTGCCGTCTCGTATCGGTCTACTAATGGATATCCCTCTGCGTGATATCGAACGTGTTCTTTACTTCGAAATGTACGTAGTAACTGAACCGGGTATGACTGATCTAGAAAAATCTCAGATGCTTACTGAAGAAGAGTATCTGGATCGTCTAGAAGAGTGGGGTGACGAATTCACTGCTAAGATGGGTGCTGAAGCGATCAAAGATCTGCTTTCAACAATGGACCTTCATCAAGAAGTGGAAGAAATGCGCGAAGAGTTGGAAACAACTAACTCTGAAACTAAGCGTAAGAAAGTTACTAAGCGTTTGAAGCTAGTTGAAGCGTTCATCTCGTCAGGCAACAAGCCTGAGTGGATGATCCTAACTGTACTTCCAGTGCTACCGCCAGATCTTCGTCCTCTAGTACCTCTAGATGGCGGTCGCTTTGCGACTTCAGATCTGAACGACCTTTACCGTCGTGTGATCAACCGTAACAACCGTTTGAAGCGTCTTCTAGAGCTAGCGGCTCCAGACATCATCGTACGTAACGAAAAGCGTATGTTGCAAGAGTCTGTTGATGCCCTTCTAGATAACGGTCGTCGCGGTCGTGCGATCACGGGTTCTAACAAGCGTCCTCTGAAATCTCTTGCTGATATGATCAAGGGTAAACAAGGTCGTTTCCGTCAGAACCTTCTAGGTAAACGTGTAGACTACTCTGGCCGTTCTGTAATCACAGTAGGTCCATACCTTCGTCTACATCAGTGTGGTCTTCCTAAGAAGATGGCACTTGAGCTATTTAAGCCGTTCATCTACAGCAAGCTAGAGACTCGTGGCATGGCTACGACAATCAAAGCTGCTAAGAAAATGGTAGAGCGCGAAGAAGCGATCGTTTGGGATATCCTAGACGAAGTTATCCGTGAACACCCAGTACTGCTTAACCGTGCACCTACACTTCACCGTCTAGGTATCCAAGCGTTTGAACCAGTACTAATCGAAGGTAAAGCGATTCAGCTTCACCCACTAGTGTGTGCGGCATACAACGCCGACTTCGATGGTGACCAAATGGCTGTACACGTGCCTCTAACTCTAGAAGCACAGCTTGAAGCTCGTACCCTAATGATGTCGACGAATAACATTCTGTCGCCAGCATCAGGTGATCCGATCATCGTACCTTCTCAGGACGTTGTATTGGGTCTTTACTACATGACACGTGACAAGATCAACGTGAAAGGTGAAGGTATGTACCTTGCTGGCCCTGCTGAGGCTGAAAAGGCATACCGTACTAAGACTGCTGAGCTACATGCTCGCGTTAAAGTACGTATCACTGAAACAGTAGTAGACGAAGACGGCAATAGCACAACGAATACTGGTCTAGTAGATACTACTGTAGGTCGTGCAATGCTATGGCAGATCGTTCCTAAAGGCCTTCCGTACAGCATCGTTAACCAAAAGTTAGGTAAGAAGCAGATCTCTACTCTTCTTAACGAGTGTTACCGTAAGCTTGGTCTAAAAGATACAGTAGTATTTGCTGACCAAATCATGTACGCAGGTTTCGCATACGCGGCTCTTTCTGGTGTTTCTGTAGGTATCAACGATATGGTTGTTCCTCAAGCGAAATACGACGAGATTGAATCTGCTGAAGAAGAAGTTCGCGAAATCCAAGAGCAATTCCAATCTGGTCTTGTTACTGCGGGTGAGCGTTACAACAAAGTTATCGATATCTGGGCATCTACGAATGACCGCGTTGCGAAAGCAATGATGGATAACCTATCTTCTGAAACAGTTATTAACCGTGACGGCGAAGAAGAACAGCAAGAATCGTTCAACAGCATCTACATGATGGCCGACTCGGGCGCACGTGGTTCTGCAGCTCAGATTCGTCAGCTAGCAGGTATGCGTGGTCTGATGGCGCGTCCAGATGGTTCAATCATCGAAACGCCGATCACTGCGAACTTTAAAGAAGGTCTAAACGTCCTTCAGTACTTTATCTCAACGCACGGTGCTCGTAAGGGTCTTGCGGATACAGCACTGAAAACAGCAAACTCGGGTTACCTAACTCGTCGTCTAGTAGACGTTGCTCAAGACGTTGTAGTACACGAACATGACTGTGGCACGCATGAAGGTATCGACATGATGCCTCACATCGAAGGTGGTGACGTTAAAGTTGCACTTTCTGAGCTTGCTCTTGGTCGTGTTGTTGCTGAAGATGTTCTTAAGCCTGGTACTGAAGATGTACTGATTCCACGTAATACTCTGATTGATGAGAAGTGGTGTCAAATCATGGAAGACAACTCAGTAGATAGCATGAAAGTGCGCTCTGTTGTTACCTGTGATGCAGACTTCGGTTGTTGTGCACAGTGTTACGGTCGTGACCTAGCACGTGGTCACCTAGTGAACCAAGGTGAAGCAGTTGGTGTTATCGCTGCACAATCTATCGGTGAACCGGGTACACAGCTAACGATGCGTACGTTCCACATCGGTGGTGCGGCATCTACTGCAGCAGCAGAGAACAGCATCCAAGCTAAGACAACTGGTACTGTGAAGCTTCACAATGCTAAGTTCGTAACTAACAAAGATAAGAAACTGGTTATCACTTCTCGTGCATCTGAGATGACGATTATTGATGAGTTCGGCCGTACTAAAGAGAAGCACAAACTTCCTTACGGTTCGATGCTAACCAAAGGCGACAACGCAGCAGTTACTGCTGGTGAAGTTGTAGCTAACTGGGAAGCGCATACCATGCCAATCATCACTGAAGTGGCAGGTCGTATCCAATTCGTAGATATGATCGATGGTATTACAGTTTCTCGTAACACTGACGATCTAACGGGTCTTTCTTCAAGTGAAGTTACAGACGCAGCAGCTCGCCCAGCAGCAGGTAAAGATATGCGTCCAGCTATCAAACTTGTTGATGAGCAAGGTAACGACGTAATGATCCCTGGTACTGATATGCCAGCTCACTACTTCCTACCTGGCAAAGCGATTGTAAACATCGAAGATGGCGCTGAAGTTGGCATTGGTGACACACTATCTCGTATCCCTCAAAAATCGAGCGGAAACAAAGATATCACCGGTGGTCTACCACGCGTAGCTGACCTATTCGAAGCTCGTAAGCCTAAAGAGCCTGCGATCCTTGCTGAGCACACAGGTACTGTGTCTTTCGGTAAAGAAACGAAAGGTAAGCGTCGTCTAGTAATCACTCGTGAAGGCGGTGACGCTTACGAAGAGATGATTCCTAAGCATCGTCAATTGAACGTGTTCGAAGGTGAGAAGATTGAACGTGGTGATGTAATCGCCGACGGTCCTGAAACTCCACACGATATCCTGCGTCTACGTGGTATCCACGCAGTAACTCAGTACATCGCGAACGAAGTTCAAGAAGTTTACCGCTTACAAGGCGTAAAGATTAACGATAAGCACATTGAGACTATCGTTCGTCAAATGCTACGTAAGTGTACAATCACTCATTCTGGTGACTCTCCGTTCCTACCTGGCGAACAAGTTGAGTACCACAATGTTAAGATTGCTAACCGTAAGCTAGAAGCTGAAGGTAAAGAACTAGTACGTTTCGAACGTGATCTACTAGGTATTACTAAAGCATCTCTTGCAACTGAGTCATTCATCTCAGCTGCATCGTTCCAAGAAACGACTCGCGTACTAACAGAAGCTGCGGTTTCTGGTAAGCGTGATGACCTTCGCGGTCTGAAAGAGAACGTAATTGTTGGTCGTCTGATCCCAGCTGGTACTGGTTTCGCATACCACCAAGAGCGTCAAAAGCAACGTGAAGAAGAGCAAGAAGGTCCTTCAGCTGAACAAGCTACTGACAATCTAGCAGCACTTCTAAACGCTGGTTTCTCTTCAGAAGAGTAAGCTCTACGAGTAGTCTCTAAGAGATAAGAAAAGGCACCTTCGGGTGCCTTTTTTGTATCTGGCGTATAGGTGTTTAATGAGAGGTGTATAGATTAGAAGTTGATAGGTATGCTTGTCGATTGCTTGGCTGGTGGACTTAGTCGATAGTACTTTATCGAAGGCAGCTTGCGCGTTAACAGGGAGGCAGAGGGAGGCGCAGAGGATGAAACCGGTGAGAAGTGTTACGTCGGGTTATCGCAAAACATCAGAATAGAGACGAACCAATAGGCTCTGATAAAAGAGTTGGATGTGTCAGGTAACGCTACAGACAAAACAAAAAGCTTGCACAGAGGCAAGCTTAGAAGATGTTAAGCCATTAAGCTCCTGGTGGAACCGCTAGGCTGTCGGCAATTTGTTGTATCAGTTGGTCTTCAACCGCAAACCTAGCCTCAAGAATCTCACCTACGAGTGACAGTTCACTATCAAAGCTTTCTAATGTATCACTAGCTTCAATGGCGGCGTATTTGTCGGTGAAGTTGAGCAGAGGGTCCGTGGTAAGGACGATATGACCATAAGACTGGTTGATTTCGTCTGTTGCTTTGAAGCCAGTAGACTGCCATTTGTCCATCACCATGTCATAGATTTTGAAATGACCTTCGGAGATGTAATCAACAAGATGTTGGCTGAATTTTTGGAGTTCTTCTGGAGAAGGCAGTTCGGTGATTGCAGTTGCTTTCGACGATGAAGGCTGTAGAGCGGCAAGCTTACAATACTCAACGATTAGAGACTGTCGAGTTTCGAGCCAATGATCGATGACCTCATTAGAGCCACCCCATTGTTCTTGTATTTGTTTGAATTTATTTAGCATGACCATGTCCTCATGATCTGATCACAACCTTGTGATCAAGTAATTGCCTAAGTAAGGTCCATTTATTGGTATCTACTAAAAGTAATAGTTTGAATTATTCTCTGCTACAACTCTAGTATGAAATTAGATTGCCAGTAAAATGAACGAACTGCAAGCAATGAGGCATAGGGATGTTAAAAAAAAGTGATAACAAAATGACAGAGCAAGCTTATTGGTGCGTCGTTTCAGGTAGTGATATTTGGGTTAATAATGATCAGTTTCCTTATGGCTCAGCTGAAGAGCTAGGGCTGAGCGTCGAGCATGCAATCTGTATTGGTCAGCATCAAGGTCGTAAGGTGTATTGGCTCAACGACTGTGATGTTGAGAGTGAGCTGACCATGATAAATCTACGTGAGTTATTGCACTGGCCTGAATCGAGTTTTCTGACAGCAAGTAAAGCCATCCAGTATGGGCACATGACGCAAAGTATGCGTTTTTGTCCTCAGTGTGGCGGTCGTAATCACCTCAACCATAATCAGGTGGCGATGCAATGCGGAGACTGCCGAACACTTCATTATCCTCGCATCTTCCCGTGTATCATTGTCGCTGTACGTAACGACAACAAGATATTGCTTGCACAGCACCCGAGACATAAAACTGGTATGTATACCGTGATAGCGGGCTTCCTAGAGGTTGGAGAGACCTTAGAGCAGTGCGTGGCAAGAGAAGTAAAAGAAGAGACAGGCATCGATGTCAGTAATATCCGTTACTTTGGCAGCCAGCCATGGGCGTTTCCGTCGAGTATGATGATGGCCTTTCTGGCTGACTATGCTGGTGGAACGCTTAAACCAGATTACAGTGAATTGTCGGATGCCCAGTGGTTTGATGTAACAAGCTTGCCTGATGTTGCTCCAGTAGGAACGATTGCGAGACAATTGATTGATAAAACTGTGGGTGACGTGATGAAAGATGGTGTGACGGAGCAGACGATAGAGTACTAATTTACCTATGATGGTATTTGGCCTATAGGTGGTCAAAAGCTAAAAAAAACCCTCCACAAGTGGAGGGGGTAAGTAAGATGTCGTTATGAGATGCTGAGTAGTGACTACTCAGATGTTATAATTGTAATTTTCGCTAGCGAACAAATTTTTAACATGCTCCTGCAATTGGGTGCAAATTAAGCATTGATTTAAAAGTTAATAACTTGATCTAGGTTGCAAAGCACACAGCTTTTACCCTTCAATCAGTGTTAGAATACTTGCCATCAAAACTAGACAAGATTGAATTGGAATTTAACGGAATGACCGAATTAAAAAACGATCGCTATTTACGCGCACTTTTAAAACAGCCTGTTGATTACACACCAGTATGGATGATGCGCCAAGCTGGCCGCTATCTTCCAGAGTACAAAGCAACGCGCGCTGAAGCGGGCGATTTCATGTCTTTGTGCAAAAACGCTGAACTGGCATCAGAAGTAACACTTCAACCTTTACGTCGTTTCCCGCTTGATGCGGCAATCTTGTTCTCTGACATCCTAACTATCCCTGATGCAATGGGCTTAGGCTTGTACTTTGAAACTGGTGAAGGTCCTAAGTTTGAACGTCCTATCACATGTAAAGCTGACGTAGAGAAGATTGGCCTACCTGATCCAGAAGGCGAGCTTCAATACGTAATGAATGCTGTTCGTCAGATCCGTAAAGATCTGAAAGGCGAAGTGCCATTGATTGGTTTCTCTGGTAGCCCTTGGACATTGGCAACTTACATGGTTGAAGGCAGCAGCTCGAAGGCGTTTACTAAGATCAAGAAGATGATGTACGCAGAGCCACAAACACTGCATTTACTTCTAGATAAGCTGGCTGACACCGTTATTGAATACCTGAACGCGCAAATTAAAGCGGGTGCACAATCGGTAATGGTATTCGACACATGGGGTGGTGTACTTACTCCGCGTGACTACAACCTGTTCTCACTACAGTACATGCACAAAATTGTAGATGGCCTAATCCGTGAAAACGAAGGTCGCCGTGTACCGGTTACTCTGTTCACTAAGAACGGTGGCATGTGGCTAGAATCTATCGCAGCGACTGGCTGTGATGCGGTGGGCCTAGACTGGACAATCAATATTGCGGATGCAAAAGCGCGTATTGGCGATAAAGTGGCTCTACAAGGCAACATGGACCCATCAGTGCTTTACGCACAACCTGAGCGTATTCGTGAAGAAGTCGGCACTATCCTTGAAGGTTTTGGTGACGGCGGTACTGGTCACGTATTTAACCTTGGCCATGGTATTCACCTAGATGTGCCACCAGAGAATGCTGGTGTATTTGTGGACGCAGTTCATGACCTATCTAAGCCATACCATAAGTAATTAAGTATGTGTTTTTAGAAAAAGCGCTGTCGAGAAATCGGCAGCGCTTTTTTATTACCTTTTTATCCGCATCCAATATCGGCTTCATCATCGTGGATGTGCAGCTAACTAGGTATTTGGATCATAGTAGGCCAAATGCTTCGAGATGTGCTTTTGGATGTAAGGAATGACTTCACTTTCAAACCAAGGGTTCTTCTTGAGCCAGATATTATTGCGTGGCGAAGGGTGAGGTAGCGGTAAAAAATCAGGAGCCCAAACCTGCCAGTTACGTACTGTTTCTGTCAGTGTGCTGGTGGTTTTATTTGTTAGGTAATAGTTTTGTGCGTATTGGCCAATCAGCAGTGTCATTTGGATGTTGGGTAGCGATTGCAGCACTTTGTTATGCCAAAGCTCCGCACACTCTTTACGTGGTGGGAGATCGCCACTCTTTCCCTTTCCCGGATAACAAAAACCCATAGGAACAATCGCGACTTTTTGTTCGTCATAAAACGTATCGCTATCTATCCCTAACCATTCTCTTAATCGTTCGCCACTGGCATCATTCCAAGGGATCGATGACTCATGAACTTTGATGCCGGGTGCCTGCCCGATGATAAGCAAGCGCGCGTTTGGATGCGCTTGAATCACCGGGTTAGCACCGTGTGATAGGTGAGGCTCACAAGCTCGGCATTGTCGAATCTCTTTGAGTAACGATGAGGGCATCAGTAACCTTTATCAAAATCGATGATGTGGTTAAGTTTAAAGCCATCTCGCCACTGTTGGTAATTCTCGGCAAAGATCTCTACCACCTGCCTTGGCTCACTCAGCGCTGCAATGTGCGGGGTGATGGTCACTTGCGGTAATGTCCAGAAAGGGTGCTCCTGCGAGAGGGGCTCACTTTCAAACACATCCAAGAAAGCATGCTCAACCCACTTATTCTTAATCGCTAGCAGCAAGGCTTTGTTATCTAAGCTCTCTCCTCTGCCAACATTAAACAGCAGCACATTCGAGCAGTAACTTAAGGTCGTTTGATTGAGTAATTGATAGGTTTCAGCTGTTGATGGCAAGGTGTTGACCACAATATCCGCTTGCTTAAGGGCAGCCTCTATCTCATTGATGTGGAAAGTTTCTTTAAAGGTCTCTTGCTTTGATGGGATGCCGGTACGGTTGACTCCAATGGTATGAATACCAAAGGCAGCTGCGGTTTTCGCTAAATGACTTCCGATTGAACCTGTTCCTAAAATCACCATGGTTTTGTCAGTTAGGCTAGTATATAGCTGTGGCTGCCAGCTTCGTTGTGCTTGTTGCTGGTGGTAGTGAGGGAAGTGTCTACAGTGGCTGATCGTGTAACCTAACACGTATTCAGCAATCGCAGGGCCGAAGATGCCTTTGACGTTGGTCAGCGTATAATCTTGACGAAGATCCGGCTGAGTGAGTTTATTGATTCCTGCGTAGGCACTTTGCACCCAGTCTAGATGTTTAAACTCATTAAGTCGCTCCGCGATTAAAGGAGGAGAAGCCAGCACGATCTCAGCTAATTCGGGGTTTTGAGTGATTTCGAGGTCAGGTAACCCTTGGTTTAGAATCAGTTGCGTATAAGTATCGTCATGCTCAGTAAGAATATAGAGCTTATTCGTAAAATTGTTCATCGGCCTACCTTTTCCATCCTAGGTTTATCAAGTACACTTTCGCTGTCTTTTTCTGCAATTATTGAGTGACTATGCTTCAGAATCCACTGCAGGTTCGTCTAGAAAAGTTAGAACCTTGGCAACAAATTACCTTTATGGCGTGTCTATGTGAGCGTATGTACCCTAACTATGCCATGTTTTGTGAGAATACAGAATTTGCGGAAGCTCGAATCTATCGTGATGTTTTGGATAGCATTTGGGAAATCCTAACCGTTAAAACGGCAAAGGTGAATTTTGAGCGTCAGCTTGAGAAAGTCGAAGAGCTATTCCCAAGTGGAGATGATTTTGATTTCTACGGTGTTTACCCTGCGATGGACGCGTGCCAAGGCTTAGCAACGTTAATCCATGGCTTACTTGACCGTGAGCATCTGCTTGAAACTGTCATTAAAGTGAGTCAACAATCGGTGAAGACGGTTGCTGAGCTTGAGTTTGCTCAAGGCGCTGAAGAAGTGACAAACGAAAACCAGAAAGAAAACGAAGCGGTGTGTGAAGAGTGGGACGTTCAGTGGGCCATCTTCCGACCTCTACGTGAAACGACTGAGCGTGACCTAGAATTGATTAAAGATCTGCGTCATGAACTGCGTGAAGACCCAGTAAGTAACATTGGTGTAGCGTTATAATTCGCTATCGCATCAAAGTACGAATAAAAACAAAGGCTCCCTAGGGAGCCTTTGTTGTATCTGACGTTATCAAATTGAGATTAAGCGTCTTTTTTGTCTTCTTTTTGAACCTTGTCTTCATCCACTGACTTTGAGTCTGAGGTGTCGTTGTCTGTTAGAGTTTTTTCCTCTAGCTCGTCCTCTTCATCGCGGTTTTCGATAACACCGTGTGTTTCTTTCCACTGTTCCCAACGCTGAAATGCCAGTTCTTGCATGTCAGTTGTCTTATCTGCCTCGTCGACGATCTCTTCGCCCACTAGGTGCTCAAAGATATCTTCTAGGGTGATGATGCCCTGAATCGTACCGTACTCGTCAACTACTAAGGAAAGCTGCAGGCGGTTTGCCATCATTTGGTCAAAGGCTTTAGCCAAGCCCATGTTGTTCAGCAACACGTGGATAGGGCGCATTACTTCACCCAGAGCTTTCTCGCCACAACCCGCTTGTTGTAATCTAAACAGCTCCAGACGGTGCACAAAACCAATGATGTTGTCAGTTTGCTCGCTGTAAACTAATGGGCGCGAGAATGGTGTGTCTTTGTGCTGCTCTAGGAACGTATTCACGCTCATTTCGGCATCGACGCGGAATACAACAGGGCGCGGTGTCATCACTTGCGTCACGGGCACATCTTGAATGCCTAATAGGTTGCTCAGAATTTTTGATTCGCCTTCAGCAAACTCACCACTTTCTTTTGCCAAAATAGCCATTGCAGACAGCTCATCACGCATTTTTGGAGCTTGGTGGCCACGAGCAAGACGTTTGGTGATCTGTTCTGAGAACCAGACAAACGGTGTTAGGAAGAAAACCATCCAGCGAAGTACGTTTGATGATGCTGGAGCAAGTTGACGCCAGTAGGTTGCACCAATGGTTTTTGGAACAATCTCAGACAAAACCAAAATACCCAAAGTCAGTACGGCAGAGAATACACCTAACCATTGGCTACCAAAAACCACAGCCGCTTGTGCACCTGCCGTCGCAGCACCGATTGTGTGCGCGATGGTGTTGAGCGTTAAAATTGACGCGAGTGGGCGGTCAATGTCTGTTTTCAGTTTGTCTAAAGACTCTGCTGCAGGGTGCCCATTTTGTTTTAGTTGAGCAATATAGCTCGGACTAATACTCAAAAGTACAGCTTCTAAAACAGAACAAATGAAAGAAACTCCAATAGCAATGGAGACGTAAATAGTTAGCAGCAGCATGTTTGCCCTTAAATTAAATTGTACGCTTTAGCAGCGATTCAGCGTGGATTATAGAGATAAAGTAGTGGCTAGGTCATCATTAATTTGCCTCTCAGCCCCTTTTAAACAAGGGCTTGCTCAATAAAATCAGTAACAAATTGTGAGTTATTACTCATATTATGGCTAAAACTACGGCATTAGAGCTAAAGATCGACGACAAACCTTTGCCAGATGGGGCATTTATGTTTTAGAGTAAATTGAATTCAAAAATACAAAGAAGGGAAACCTAAAATGAACAAGACTCAATTAATCGACTTTATTGCTGAAAAAGCGGACCTTTCTAAAGCACAAGCTAAAGCTGCTCTAGAAGCGACTCTTGGTGGTGTTACAGATGCTCTTAAAGATGGCGATCAAGTTCAGCTAATTGGTTTTGGTACTTTTAAAGTAAACCACCGTGCAGCTCGCACTGGTCGTAACCCAAAAACTGGTGATGAGATCCAAATCGCTGCTGCAAATGTTCCAGCATTTGTTGCAGGTAAAGCGCTGAAAGATTCAGTGAAATAATCTAAACTGTACCGAGGTAGTCGTATTCCACCTCGGTACAGATTTTTATGAAAAAAGCATTTCTTCTCGTTTCACTATTATCTACATTCCTCATTGGCTGTTCATCGACCAGCCCCAGCAAAAACCTAGAGCAATTTGAAACTCACACCGGCGGCCAAGTCATGGGCGACGCGACAAGTTTTTACTGGGTTACTAATAAACTAACACAACCTCATTCTTCAGCTGACTATGTCACTGTCGGCGATTACGGCTGGTACCAAACTGACTATGCTTGGTCGGAAGGTATACTTCGTGAATTCGTTCGTGAAGGCGAACAGCGTAATTCATCGAATAAGTTGGTGCCTTATCGTGTTCATGTGCGTTTCAACAAGTCAGGCGAGGCTGTGTATCAGCAATATCGTATTGACAGCAAAATCTTACCTATCCAAGCCAAGCAGCTTGAAAACTATCAGAAAGAAGCGACGTCGGTTCTAGAGACCACAACGAAGCAGCATGATGAAGGGCTTAGGCTGATTCAGGGTTACTGGAATGGCAGCTCTTTTAAAACGTGCGCTGGTGGTGAGTTTGATCGCATTGAATTTAACCAGACCTTGCCAGGCTTCGTGATTGACCGATTGGCGTCTGTGGAAAGCTATGCGGCGTTTCTTGGCAGTGACTTACTCGGTAAGATGAGCGTAGAAGAGTTACTGATGCTGGCTGAAGACAGTCATGATTGTGTCGTAAGGCCATCGTTGCTGAAAGAATAGAAAGCAATCAAAGAATTAAGAGTATTTGGCCTACTGTAGGCTAAGTGCTTATTTGTCTGTACAAATACAGTTTCTGCATAGATGAGATAATAAAAAGGCGCCTATTGAGGCGCCTTTTTCTATTATTCACTTGCTGTCATTTGCTTACTTTTATTGGAAAGTAAGCGAGCAACAAGATTGTTTACTGCTCTTGTTCGCGCGCAATCGCACGGTAACCAATGTCATTGCGGTGGAACATACCATTCCAGCTAACTTGCTTCGTCAACGCGTAAGCACGCTCTTGAGCCTCAGAAACCGTATTGCCCAGTGCTGTTGCACAAAGTACACGGCCGCCGTTTGTCACAACGTCGCCAGCTTCATTATTTGTCGTACCCGCGTGGAAAACCTTTTGGCCTTCAACTTCGTTTGTTGGTAGTGAAATAACGTCACCTTTTGCGTAGTCAGCAGGGTAACCGCCAGCCGCAAGAACAACACCGATTGAAGCGCGTGGATCCCACTTCGATTCTGCTTCGTCGAGCTTCTCGTCGATAGCCATTAGGCAAAGTTCAACAAGGTCTGACTCCATACGCATCATGATAGGTTGCGTTTCTGGATCGCCGAAGCGGCAGTTGTATTCGATAACTTTAGGTGTGCCGTCAGCATCGATCATTAGGCCAGCGTAAAGGAAACCTGTGTAAGGTGCGCCTTCCGCGTCCATGCCACGTACCGTTGGGTAGATAACTTCTTCAAGGATACGGTTGTGGATTTCTGGAGTTACAACCGGCGCAGGAGAGTAAGCACCCATGCCGCCCGTGTTAGGCCCTGTGTCTTTGTCGCCAACACGTTTGTGATCTTGGCTGGTAGCCATAGGAAGTACGCTAGAACCATCAACCATTACGATGAAGCTTGCTTCTTCGCCTTCAAGGAATTCTTCAATCACCACGCGGCTGCCTGCTTCGCCAAAGGCGTTGCCTGCTAGCATGTCTTTGATCGCGTCTTCAGCTTCTTCAAGTGTCATCGCAACGATAACGCCTTTACCTGCCGCAAGACCGTCAGCTTTCACTACGATAGGAGCGCCTTGCTCGCGAACGTAAGCGATAGCTGGCTCAATCTCAGTGAAGTTTGAGTAGTAACCTGTTGGGATATCATGACGAGCTAGGAAGTCTTTAGTGAATGCTTTAGAGCCTTCAAGCTGTGCTGCGGCTTGAGTAGGGCCGAAGATTGGCAAACCTACTTCGCGGAATGCATCAACCACACCGATAACCAATGGTGCTTCAGGGCCCACGATAGTCAGTTCGATTTTTTTATCTTGAGCAAATGCGACTAAACCAGCGATGTCTTCAACACCGATGTTTACGTTCTCCAGTTTCGGCTCAAGTGCAGTACCTGCGTTGCCTGGAGCAATAAATACTGTTTCAACGTTTGGGTTTTGTGCCGCTTTCCAACCTAGTGCGTGCTCACGACCGCCAGCACCGATGATTAAAACTCGCATTGTAAAATCCTTAATCTCAAATATCTAAATATTTAAAAAAACAAAGTTATAAGTCTTGCTCAAAGTAGTTGGTGATGTGGCTAGGCAGCAATTGAGCCCATCCCCGGAATCATAGTCCGCTATGTGACCGGGGTGGGCGAAAGCAGCTAACGACGCCACAGTGCCAAATACGAAGAGGAAATTAGTGGCGGAAGTGACGCATGCCCGTAAAGATCATCGCCATGCCGTGTTCGTCTGCTGCAGCGATAACTTCGTCATCACGCATAGAGCCGCCCGGTTGGATAACACACTTGATGCCAGCTTCTGCTGCCGCGTCGATACCGTCACGGAATGGGAAGAATGCATCTGATGCCATCACACAACCTTCAACCTGTAGACCTTCGTCTGCAGCTTTGATGCCTGCGATTTTCGCAGAGTAAACGCGGCTCATTTGGCCAGCGCCAACACCAACCGTCATGTCACCCTTAGAGTAAACGATCGCGTTAGATTTAACGTACTTCGCTACTTTCCAGCAGAATAGCGCATCTTTTAGCTCTTCAGCCGTTGGTTGACGCTTAGAAACTACTTTTAGGTCGTCTTCAGAAACCATGCCTTGGTCGCGGTCTTGAACTAGCAGGCCGCCGTTAACGCGTTTCACGTCAAAACCAGTTGTCTTCGTTGTCCACTCACCACACTCAAGTAGGCGAAGGTTTTTCTTAGCCGCGACGATTGCTACTGCTTCAGCAGAAACCGACGGTGCAATGATAACCTCAACGAATTGACGCTCAGTGATAGCTGTTGCTGTTGCAGCGTCTAGTTCACGGTTGAATGCGATGATGCCGCCAAATGCAGACGTTGGGTCTGTTTTGAATGCACGGTCGTATGCTTCTAGGATATCTGTACCTAGTGCTACACCACATGGGTTAGCGTGCTTAACAATTACACATGCTGGCTGGTCGAACTCTTTCACACACTCAAGTGCTGCGTCAGTGTCAGCGATGTTGTTGTAAGAAAGTGCTTTACCTTGGATTTGACGAGCTGTAGATACAGACGCTTCTTCAGGGTTTGCTTCAACGTAGAAAGCTGCTGCTTGGTGGCTGTTCTCACCGTAGCGCATGTCTTGCTTCTTCTCGAACTGTTGGTTGAACGTGCGAGGGAACTTAGACTCTTTGTCAGCCTTCTTTCCTTCTTCATCAAGTAGAGAGGCACCGTATGATGGAACCATAGTGCCGAAGTAGTTTGCGATCATGCCGTCGTAAGAAGCTGTGTGTTCGAATGCTGCGATAGCGAGGTCGAAGCGAGTCTCTAGTGTTAGAGATTTATCGTTCGCGTCCATTTCAGTGACAACGCGCTTGTAGTCGTGTGCGTTTACAACGATCGTTACGTCTTTGTGGTTTTTCGCTGCAGAGCGAACCATTGTAGGGCCACCGATGTCGATATTCTCAACAGCGTCAGCAAGGGTACAACCTTCTTTAGCAACGGTTTCTGCGAATGGGTATAGGTTTACAACAACCATATCGATAGGGTTGATACCGTGAGTTTCCATCACGTCATCATCTTGGCCACGACGGCCTAGAACACCACCATGAACTTTTGGGTGCAGAGTCTTAACACGGCCATCCATCATTTCTGGGAAACCAGTGTAGTCAGATACTTCTGTAACAGAGATGCCTTTTTCAGCAAGCAGGCGAGCAGTGCCACCGGTAGATAGGATATCTACACCACGGTTAGCAAGAGCTTGTGCAAATTCAACGATACCAGTTTTGTCTGATACGCTGATGAGAGCGCGGCGAATTGGACGAGCGTTATTCATGCTTCCATCTTCCTCAAATTCATGGGGTTAAAATAAAGATATTTGCCAAAAAAGAACTTGTTTCTATCTTCTTAGCGTGGATTATCTTAGATACCAGTAAGAGATAAAATATTGGCCAGTTTTGGTAAAGACCTTTTGGGTTAGTCTTATGATTAAGCTATAAGATAACCAACTCCAAATTTGATGGCGCAGATTCTAACTAATTTATTACAAAAAAGCTCGCGCAATCGTTTGGCATCTCAAAATTAATTATGAAAAGTGCCATTTCAGCCTGAAAAGTAACGATAAGGTTAATTGTGGAATGGACGGAACAGTAGGAAAAAACATGTTTCAGATCGGTGAATTAGCGAAACGATGCGGTGTGACAGCCGATACCTTACGATTTTATGAGAAGAATAACCTGATCGCGCCAGCCAGTCGCAGTGAGTCGGGTTATCGCCTATATGATGAAAATAACCAGAAACAGGTAACGTTTATTCTCAAATCTAAAGCGTTGGGACTGAGTCTGGACGAGATTAAAGAATTGCTTGAGATTCGTCTCGAAGCCACACAGCACAGTTGCGCTGAAGTGAAATCAATTACCTCAGCAAAACTAGAGATGATCGATGAGAAGATTACCGAGTTAACCAAGATTCGCACTGCACTTAAAAAGATCAATGATGCGTGTTGTGGCCACGTAGACGACGATGCAAGCCATTGTTCTATTCTGGCAGCCTTGGATTCAGCAAACGTTGATAAAGAGCGCTGCTGTCGCACTGGAGAGTAATTAGCCACCTGTCACGGATCGACAAGCCAAAAAAAAGCCAAACTCAAAAAATGAGCTTGGCTTTCCATTCAATAAATTACGAAAGAACGATTAGTTCATGCCGTATTTTTTAAGTTTCTTGCGAAGAGTACCGCGGTTAATACCCATCATGGTTGCTGCGCGAGTTTGGTTACCGCGAGTGTACTGCATGATAGTGTCTAGTAGTGGCTGTTCAACTTCAGCTAATACTAATTCGTATAACTCGCTGACTTCTTGACCGTTTAATTGAGCAAGGTAATTTTTCAATGATGCTTTAACTGAGTCACGTAGTGGTTTCTGCGTGATTTGGTCTTGTGATGTAACTGTAGTTACTGTCAATGCTTCTGAAGTCAGATTTTGTTCGAACATATTCGGTCTAGCTCTTCTCGTAATTATGGTGCAACGTTATCAAAAAAACCTTCTAGCGCTTCAAGCTGCAGATCACCTGCTTCGAATGCGTTGAAGGTACGGCGAAACTCACTCGCTTGTTCATGTTCTTTTAGGTACCAACCCACATGCTTACGAGCAATTCGGGGGCCTAAAAACTCGCCATAAAACTCATGTAGAGCGTTCACATGACCAAGCATGATGTCTTTCACTTCCGAAATCGGGAGCGGGTCCATCGTGGTGCCGTTTTCCAAATAGTGTAGGATTTCGTTAAAAATCCAAGGACGTCCTTGGGCAGGTCGACCTATCATTAAAGCATCAGCACCGGTGTACTCCAGCACAAACTTCGCTTTTTCCGGGCTATCGATATCACCGTTAGCGATAACCGGAATAGATACTGCTTGTTTCGCTGCTTTAATGTGTTTGTATTCTGCCTCACCTTTGTACATACAAGCGCGAGTTCTCCCATGAAGGGCAAGAGCTTGTATGCCGCAGTCTTCGGCTATTTTCGCGATTTGAACACAGTTTCTGTTGTCTGTGTCCCAGCCTGTGCGCGTTTTCAACGTTACTGGAACGTCGACAGCATTTACCACCGCTTTCAGAATATCTTCAATGAGTTCTGGATGCTGCAGTAGGGCTGAGCCCGCAAGCTTCTTATTCACTTTTTTGGCTGGACACCCCATGTTGATATCGATGATTTGCGCACCGTTATCGACATTAAATTGAGCAGCCTCGGCCATAAGCTGTGGATCTGCACCAGCGATTTGTACTGAACGAATGCCCGACTCGCCTTCATGTACCATACGCTGCTGAGACTTTGACGTTTTCCAAACTTTAGGATTGGAGGACATCATTTCACTGACTGCCATCCCCGCACCGTAACGAAGACACAACTCACGGAATGGTCTATCCGTTACGCCAGCCATAGGAGCGACGATTAGATTGTTCTTAAGTTGATAATTTCCGATTTTCAAAAATGTCATCACAGTTCTGTACCAGCAAGGGCGCGCATTTTACGCATTTTTTCGCTGCGTGAAAAGACTAATATTTGAGCATTTACAATTTGTTTTTGTAATTTGTTTAAATTTCAATCAATTAGCGCTCAAAGTCTTACCTAGCCTGCTTCTGACCTGAGATTCGACACCATTCTTGTTGTTCAATGATCGGATCAATGTGAAGCTCATCACGATAATAAGTCGCAACATCTTCCGCTTGTGTATCTAAAACACCCGACATCGCAAGTACACCATTTGGCTTAACTAGGCCTTTAATGATGCCAGAAAGGTCGCGTAATGGGCCTGCAAGGATGTTGGCAACAACAACGTCGGCAAGCAAACCTTCCGGTTGATCTTGTGGTAAGAACACTTCTAGTTGCTCTGCCACGCCATTGCGTTGTGCGTTGTCTTTTGATGCAAGCAGGGCTTGAGGATCAATGTCGATCCCGATAACTTTTGCCGCGCCAAGTTTGATCGCAGCGATTGCTAGGATGCCTGAACCACAACCGAAATCGATCACGGTTTTGCCTGTAAGGTCTAAGCCTTCAAGCCACTCAAGACACAATGCCGTTGTCGGGTGAGTACCAGTACCAAATGCAAGACCGGGATCCAGCATTACGTTTACAGCGTCAGGTTCAGGGATATCGCGCCAGCTAGGGCAGATCCATAAACGCTCACCAAACTTCATTGGGTGGAAGTTGTCCATCCATTCACGTTCCCAATCCTTGTCTTCAATTTGCTCGACTTTATGAGCAAAGTCTGCAGGGAACATGTTGCTTGCTTTAATCTGCGCTAGAACGACACCAGTATCAGTCTCAGCGTCGTAAAGCGCGAGAATGTCAGTATCACCCCAAAGGCGAGTTTCACCCGGCAGAGGCTCAAATACAGGGGTATCTTGTGCATCCAGGAAAGTTACGGAAAGAGCACCAGTCTCTTCCATTAACATGTCGCCGATTTGTTCGGCATTTTCATTGGTCGCATTAAGCTTGATTTGAATCCAAGGCATGGCTGCATCTTCTATATGAGAAAAATTGGATGGGGAGTCTAGCAGAAAATATGAGCAAATTCATCAAAACACCGCGGATTATAAGAGGGATTATTGATTGATTTTTGCGAGTGTTTAAAAACAAAAATGCCCACCGAAGTGAGCATTTATTACTGTTCTACAGAGAACGTATTACGGAAGACTAGCTTCTATTGCAGACCAAGCTTCTTCTCAAGGTAGTGGATGTTTGCCCCACCGTGTTGGAAGTTTTCGTCGTTCATAATCGCTAATTGCAGCTCAGTATTGACGTTGATACCTTCAACAATCATTTCTGCTAGTGCGTTCTTCATACGTGCAATCGCTACGTCACGGTTCTCACCGTAAGTGATCAGCTTGCCGATCATTGAATCGTAGTGTGGTGGTACTGTGTA
The DNA here is from genome assembly GCF_963894355.1 of Vibrio sp. SBT000027. Classification (NCBI taxonomy): domain Bacteria; kingdom Pseudomonadati; phylum Pseudomonadota; class Gammaproteobacteria; order Vibrionales; family Vibrionaceae; genus Vibrio; species Vibrio sp. SBT000027. Next base: position 48,222 of record NZ_CAWQGD010000003.1, read on the forward strand.
GCCAGTATAGATGTGAGATTCCCAACGAACACCCATACCACCTGGAGCATGGAAGCGCGTGATCTTACCTGGAGATGGTAAGAAACGAACTGGATCTTCCGCGTTGATACGACATTCGATTGAGTGGCCGCGCAGCTTAATATCATCCTGTGTGAATGATAGAGGCTGACCAGCAGCAATACGAAGTTGCTCTTTCACTAAGTCGATACCCGTTACCATTTCAGTAATCGTGTGCTCAACCTGGATACGAGTGTTCATTTCGATGAAGTAGAACTCACCGTTCTCGTATAGGAATTCAAATGTACCTGCGCCGCGGTAACCAATCTCAAGACATGCACGAGTACAACGGTCACCGATGTACTTACGCATCTCTTCAGTGATACCTGGTGCTGGCGCTTCTTCCACAACTTTCTGGTGACGACGCTGCATTGAACAGTCCCGCTCACCTAGGTGGATAGCATTGCCTTGACCATCTGCAAGCACTTGTACTTCAATGTGACGTGGATTTTCTAGGAATTTTTCCATGTAAACCATGTCGTTATTGAAACATGCTTTTGCTTCAGCACGAGTCATTGCGATAGCTTCTGTTAGTTCTTTTTCAGTACGAACAACACGCATACCACGACCGCCGCCGCCGCCAGATGCCTTGATGATTACAGGGAAACCAATGCGCTTAGCGTGCGCTTTGTTTTTCACTTCATCATCATCAAGAGGGCCGTCAGAACCCGGTACACAAGGTACGCCAGCTTTCTTCATTGACGTGATAGCTGACACTTTGTCACCCATCATGCGAATGGTTTCAGCTTTAGGGCCAACGAAGATAAAACCACTGCGCTCTACCTGTTCTGCAAAATCTGCATTTTCAGATAGGAAGCCGTAGCCAGGGTGAACAGCTACTGCACCCGTTACTTCAGCTGCGCTGATGATACGAGGGATGTTTAGGTAGCTATCGATACCACGAGCTGGACCGATACAAATGGTTTCGTCAGCAAGCAGTACGTGCTTAAGATCGCGGTCAGCTGTTGAGTGAACCGCTACCGTTTTGATGCCAAGCTCTTTACATGCTCGCAGAATACGCAGTGCAATTTCACCACGGTTCGCGATTACTAATTTATCTAACATAATGAGTGCTCTCTATTATTCGATAATTACTAGAGCTTGGTCGAATTCTACTGGTTGACCGTCTTCAACTAGGATAGCCGTTACAACACCAGATTTATCAGCTTCGATTTGGTTCATCATTTTCATTGCTTCAACGATACATAGCGTTTCGCCAGCAGTTACAGATTGACCAACCTTAACGAATGGTTTTGCATCTGGGCTTGGAGCGCCGTAGAAAGTACCAACCATTGGAGAAAGAACTTGGTGACCAGCTGGAACTGCAGGAGCTGCTGCTTCTGCTGCTACAGGAGCCGCCGCAGGTGCTGCCGCTACAGGAGCTGGAGCCGCTGCATATTGAATCGGTGCTGCAGATACAGGGCTGTTACGACTGATTCGTACTGACTCTTCACCTTCAGAGATTTCTAGCTCAGAAATACCAGACTCTTCAACCAATTCGATTAGCTTTTTGATTTTGCGAATATCCATTGTTTCTTTCTCTTTATCTGTTGATTGAACTTACTCTTTGACTGAGTAGGTTAGTAATAGTTCGTTGTTTTTATTTACTTTGCGTTGAGCTTGTTGAGCGCAGCCGTCAAAGCAAATTGATAACCTTGGGCACCTAAGCCACAAATCACACCTTCTGCTTTATCAGATAGGTAAGAGTGGTGACGGAATGGTTCACGTGCGTGAACATTCGATAGGTGAACCTCAATAAATGGGATAGCAACACCAAGTAGTGCATCACGCAACGCCACACTGGTATGTGTAAAGGCCGCTGGGTTGATAATAATAAAATCAACATTTTGATAAGCACTATGGATAGCTTCAATCAGTTCATACTCACGATTTGACTGTAAGTGAGACAGCTCAACATCTTGTGTTTTCGCTTGCTCGGTCAAAGAGCTAATAATCTGGTCAAGTGTTTGAGAACCGTAGTGTGCAGGCTCTCTAAGGCCTAACAGGTTAAGGTTTGGGCCATTTAAAACTAGAATGCGAAACTTTGTAGACATTGTGGGGCTATCTTCCTTTATCGTGTTTACGAATGTGAATGTTGCCATTTTATTGAAAATTTGGGGTTAATTTCCAGTAAGAAAAACCCAAATTTAAAAATTAGAACCAGATTATAGCTAATTCAGCGCAAATCGCAGCAATTTACTGGTCTAATCTCCTATAAGTACGGCATGGAATTGTTATCAACTTAACAAAAAACCACGATGGCCTTAATTTTATCGAAGATATTTGAGATCAAGATCAGCCATAAAAAAACCGCCACATAGGTGACGGTTTATTAATGGCTGTTTTAAACAGTGATAAGCTAATGTGACGGGTTGCTTATGCCAGTTCAGCTTTCTCTGCAATCAGTTTATCGACCACGCTTGGGTCTGCCAGTGTCGACGTATCGCCTAGGTTGCCAGTATCGCCAGTGGCAATCTTACGCAAGATACGACGCATGATTTTACCTGAACGAGTTTTCGGCAGAGAGTCTGTCCAATGCAGTACGTCTGGTGTTGCGATTGGGCCAATCTCTTTACGTACCCAGTCTTTGACTTCTTTATGAAGCTCTGCGGTTGGGAACTCACCATCATTAAGCGTGATGTAAGCGTAAATTGCTTGGCCTTTAATATCGTGAGGAATGCCCACAATCGCTGCTTCTGCAATCTTATCGAACGCCACTAGCGCAGATTCAATCTCAGCGGTCCCCATACGGTGACCTGATACGTTAAGCACGTCATCGACACGGCCCGTAATCCAGTAGTAACCGTCTTCATCACGACGAGCGCCATCACTGGTAAAGTACATGCCTTTAAAGGTAGAGAAATAAGTCTGCTCAAAACGGTCATGATCGCCGTGAACGGTACGCATTTGTCCTGGCCAAGAGTCAAGAATCACAAGGTTGCCGTCAGTCGCGCCTTCAATGATGTTGCCCATGTTGTCGACAAGCGCTGGTTGCACACCGAAGAATGGACGAGTCGCTGAACCCGGTTTTAGGTCTGTTGCGCCCGGTAGTGGAGCGATTAAGATGCCGCCCGTTTCTGTTTGCCACCATGTATCGACAATTGGAGACTGTTCGTTACCAATTGTTTTGTAGTACCACTCCCACGCTTCTGGGTTGATAGGTTCACCTACTGAGCCCATGACTCTTAGGCTGTCACGAGAAGTCCCTTCAACCGCTTCATTACCTTTCGCCATTAGGGCGCGAATCGCCGTTGGCGCAGTATAAAGAATATTAACTTGATGCTTATCAACTACTTCACTCATGCGGCTTGTGTTCGGGTAATTCGGCACGCCTTCAAACAGGATGGTTTTCGCACCATTGGCAAGCGGTCCGTAAACAAGGTAAGTGTGACCAGTAATCCAGCCCACATCCGCAGTACACCAGAAGGTTTCGCCTTCTTGGTAATCGAATACGTATTTGAAAGTCATGGCTGCGTAAACAAGGTAACCACCTGTGGTGTGCATAACACCCTTAGGTTTACCTGTTGAGCCTGATGTATAAAGAATGAATAGTGGATCTTCTGCATTCATCTCTTCTGGTGGGCAGTCTGCAGATACGTTTGCGATAGCATCATGCCACCACACATCACGGTGTTCGTGCCATGCAACATCACCGCCAGTACGTTTGAATACCACAACCTTCTCGATGTTCTTCACTTCAGGGTTAGTCAGTGCTTCATCGACATTTTTCTTCAGTGGAACAGCACGGCCGCCACGCACGCCTTCATCGGCAGTGATAACGACTTTAGAATTTGAATCGATAATACGACCAGACAGTGCTTCTGGGGAGAAACCGCCAAATACCACAGTGTGAACTGCGCCGATACGGGTACATGCCAGCATCGCAACCGCCGCTTCTGGAACCATTGGCATGTATAAACAAACCACATCGCCTTTACGTACGCCTTGCTCTTTCAGAGCATTAGAAAACAGGCACACTTCTTTGTGTAGTTCGTTAAAGGTTAGGGTTTTATCATCAGCAGGGTCATCGCCTTCCCAGATGATAGCGACTTCATCACCGCGCTCAGCAAGATGACGGTCGATACAGTTAGCCGAAACGTTAAGCGTGCCATCTTCAAACCAGCGAATATCAATGTGGCCTGGGTCGAAAGAAGTATTTTTTACCTGTGTGAAAGGTTTAATCCAATCAACGATTTTTCCGTGTTCACCCCAAAAGCCTTCAGGGTCAGAAACAGATTGCTGGTACATGGCTAGGTAAGTGTCATTATCCGCGTGTGTGGTTGATTTAATATTTTCTTTTACCGGATAAACGTGGGCTTCACTCATTGCATCTCTCCTTGTGCCTACATTCTTAATGAACTGGCAACTTCCTTTGTGTTCAGTTTCTAAGTCTATTACAGGACCGTCGTTGTGCTATCACTCTCGGCTAGGACGGCGATTTCCACAATTAGACTTTAGGATGAGACGCCGCTTTTCACTTACAAAATAGCGAGTTAAGTTCATTTTTGCGATATTGCTCTCTATGTAGAGAGGCAATGGTTGAATTAAGAATAAGAAGAGTTGAAACGAGGTAAATCACCGTGTTTAAGGCGAACAAAGATAAGGGCGGCGGAGATAGCGTCTTGTAATGCATCATGTTTATTGACAGGGATAGGTAGATCCAGCTGGCGACAGATGGCGTCCATACTAAGATCAAAATAGGCATTAGGTAGCTGTCTTTCGAGTTTTTCTTGATAGAGCTGGCTCACTTCGACTAACCGGTTAGGCAGTGGAAATCCGAGTTGTTTTAAACAGGCGCGGTCGAGAATTTTCTTGTCATAGCGGATGTGATAGCCAACTAAAGGGCGATTACCAATAAAGTCGAGCAGCTCGATCAAAGCCTGTTTCTCTTCGATACCATGCTTGAGATCTTGATGGCGAATGCGATGAATTTTGATTGAATTGCAATCGAGCGATTGAGGGGCTCGTAGCCGGACCTCGAAAGGCTGGCTGGTAATGATTCGATTACCAATGATCTTGGTCGCGGCAATGGTAACTAATTCCGCCTGATTGGGGTCGAGACTGGTGGTTTCACAATCGAGAGATACGTATTCGTGATTAGCAGACGCAGCAAACAGAGGCTGATAAGCAGAGCCTTTGAGTTTGTGATGCCAGTAATAACGAACCAATCTATTCATCGTTCAGCCGCCTAATCTCTTATTTGATAGTGGTAACCTAGCCATTGCTTGAATTTCTTCACCACATGTAAGCTATGACGAAGCAGATCTCTGTCTGCTCGCTCCATCAGTTTGACGTTAATCTTGTTGCTGCTGTGCTGCTGAGAAAGCCTTTGGGCTAAGCGCCACTTAAAGAATTGTTTGAGAGCTTCACTGAGATTGTCTGCGGTGCTTTGCTCTAATACTTTCTTGCTGACCAGCTGCTCAATGCGTTCGAAGGTGTTGTTGACCGTGACGCCATGCTCAAGACAAAGTGCTCTCACACCATGCACGATAGGGAAAATGCCGCCTTGTTTGATATCGAGCCCTGATTTGGATTTTTTTACATTACCAAACAGGGTGAGGGGAACCGAGAAGTTCAGAGCAGGGCGGCAGAATTCAGTCAGAATCAATTCCTGTCCGAGCATCAAATCACTGAGGTGTTGTTTTACTGGTTTTAATAACTCTCTGTTACCCGCAACGGCGTGTGCATCCGCCATGATAGCAATATCCATCACAGTGTCTGGCGTGGCTTTTTTTACCCAACGGGTGAGCGTTTGTTTCCACTCTTTTTCTGAATGTACCCATTTCGGGTTGTTAACCATCACATTGCCCGGGCACAGTGGATAGCCCAATTGCTGCAGTGTGTGGGTGAGGTCGTTCATGGCACTTTGGCATTGATGCCACTCCAAGCCATCTTGAATTATTAGCGCGTTGTCTTGATCGGTTTTGAGAATTTGTTCCCCACGGCCTTCGGACCCCAACACGATTAGGCAGCAATGATTATGCAGTGCAGGTGGGATCACCAACTCAAAAGCTTTCTCTATGATCTGTTCATTAACCGCAGAAATCAGCTCCATGATAAAGCGTGTGCGAATCCCGTTACTGAGCAAGCTCTCGACCAGTTGACGCTGTTTGTTAGAAGCCATTGCCAATTCTTCAACGCTGGTGGCGCGAGCAATACGCAAAGTGAGAACGTGAGAGTGAGTGGAGAATGCACTGAGGATCTGTGTCATATCCACCATGCCAACTGCATTTAGACCATCACAGACCATCAACCTTTTTACCCGATTTCTGGTCATGGTGATCATGGCGTTAAATAAGAAGTCGCCTTGATTTACGTGCATCACCGGAAACGTCGCGATCTTGCCGACGGGCGCATCCAGTGGGAAATTATCGAGCATCACAGCATGCAATAAATTGGTTCGAGTGACGATTCCATACGGTAAGGAACATGATGATCCAAAAGCTTTTGGATTATCATGTTCCAAATGAACGAGAGCTGAGTCCAACCCTCGTTCTTTAAGGGTTTGAGTGACTTGGTTGATAGGTTGGTTCGGTTCAAGTATCAGTGGTGGGTGATAGATAGAGTCATCCACTTTGGTCAATATGAACTCGGCTAGATTTTGTTGCTGTTGGGCAGCTTCAATTAGCGCTTTTCGTGTCGAAAGGTTGCTATCAAAGTAGGCGGCGAATTGGCCATTGGCGTGGTAAAGCTCGAGAAAAATATCGGTGGGCAGCAGATAACTTAATGTATCTTCGAGCGCGATATATTGGTGTTTGGTGTGAGATTCAAACTGGCTTCGGACATCAAAAATATCGTCATTGGCATAATGTGCGTAGATCTCTCCATCGCTGCTCGCACGCTCTTCAACAGCACCTTTAATCAGAATATGCAAATGGCGACTAGGGCGGTCTGCCTCCAATATCACCTCGTGTGCTCGGTAATAAACCACATCTAATGAGGAACGCAGCGTTAACTGCTCCGTGTCGGACAGGCTATCGAAAGGCGGGTGCTGCATATTAAATTTATCAGGCATAAGCATCGAAAGAAGTAGGAGTCTCTTTTCAGTCTGACAAATTACCAGCGAAGCTCCAGACGACTTTAGTCTAAATGCGATCGTGGGTGCGGGTGAGCGCCGGATACCTCACTCAAATGGGATATCGATATTCATTGAATACAGGAATACTATCTCTTCAATAATTCCCTTTTTCATCTTTTGTGACCTAGGCATAATTGGCGCTTCCTTGTTCCACACATTTTTATAGGTCGCCTATGTTTAATCCTTCCCCTTATGGCTGGATATCCCAGTATTTTCTTGGTTTCTTTTTTGCCTATGGCGTTTATCTGCCATTTTGGGCGCTGTGGTTTGAAGACCAAGGCGTTTCTGCAGGGGACATTGGCGTATTGATTGGTGTGGGTTTGGCTACGCGTTGTGTTGCCAACTTTGTGATAACACCGCGTATCCATAAAGTTGAGCATTTAATACCAGCATTGCGTTGCCTCAGTTTTGTCGCGCTATTATTTGTTGGTTTCCATTTCTTTACTGGTGGTAGCTTTTTATTGATGTTGCTAGCAACGGTAATGTTCAACCTCTGCTATGGACCGATTATTCCGCTTTCTGATGCAATGGCGAACCATTACAGCCGTCTCAAGATGCTCGATTACGGACGTACACGTTTGTGGGGTTCAGTGGCATTTATTGCTGGTTCAACAGTGGTTGGTTATCTGGTGGCTGAATTTGGCACGGATATGATTTTGTATACTGCGCTGGCAGGAGTTTTGGTTTCTCTGTTGTTCGCGATGAGAAACCCGAACGTAATGCCGGTGACAGAATCAGAACAAGTCACTGAAAGACCTAAACTTGGTCAACTATTACGTGAATCGTCGGTAGTGAAGTTTCTTGCATTGATGGCACTGCTTCAAGGAAGCCACGCCGCGTATTACAGCTTTAGTGCGATTTACTGGAAAGAGGCGGGGCACTCTGAGGCGATCATCGGTTATCTGTGGAGCTTGGCTGTGGTTGCTGAGGTGGCTGTATTTGCTCTGAGCAAGCGATTGTTTGCTGGATTATCATTGCGCACTCTGTTTGTGATTGCTGGCATAGGGGTAATGGCGCGTTGGGGTATCACAGCATCAACGATTGCGATTCCAGTATTGATAGTGGCTCAGTTGCTGCACGGGGTGACATTCGCCATGGCACACATCGCAGCGATTCAATACATCCAATCTGAAGAACAGAACAAGATGGTTGCGCTACAAGCTCTCTATAATGCGATTCCATTGGGTGCATTTATCGCACTAATGACCACCTTAAGTGGTTGGGGATATGAGCTTTGGGGTGCCAATATCTTCTGGGGTATGGCCGCAATGGGAGCACTTGCCTTGTTTATTAAGGTCGATGAAAGAAGCTCAGTGGTTGAGGTTAATAAAACAGCCTCAGCTCAATCTGATGCTCAGAATTAAAGCCTAAAGCACAGAATTTAAGCGATGCGATTGAGTTAAACGCACTTCCCTAGTTAAATGAAACCTCTCCCTTATGGAGAGGTTTTTTTATGGATGAAAAAGGGTTTTTAATGCAAGGATGGATAGTAATTCCAGTCTCTTTAGCCTATTTGGGCGTGTTGTTTTTGATCGCTTGGTATGGAGATAGGCAAGTTCGTTGGCTATCACGCTGGCGTCCATGGATCTATAGCCTTTCTATTGCGGTGTATTGTACCTCTTGGACCTTTTATGGAACGGTCGGGCAGGCGAGCAATAACCCATGGTCCTTCTTGCCCATCTACCTCGCCCCTATTTTAGTTTTCACGTTGGGATGGCGGATCTTAGCTCGGCTGATCCTCATCGCGAAGCGTGAACACATCACCTCTATTGCCGACTTTATCGCGGCTCGTTATGGAAAATCTCAAGGCTTAGCGGTGGCGGTGACCATTATCGCTGTGGTTGGCATTCTTCCTTATATCGCCCTGCAATTGCGCGGTATTACCATGGGCTTGGATATTGTTGCGCCAAACCTAGCCACTGATTTTGGTTATCAGGACTATCACGTCTCTTGGTTTGTGGTCGGTGCATTGGCCATTTTTACGATGTTGTTTGGCACGCGACACATCGATAACACGGAACACCACCGTGGCATGATGATGGCTGTAGCGTTTGAATCCATCGTTAAGCTCGCGGCATTTTTGATTGTTGGCTTGTTCATCATGTACCTGGCGGTGAGCAGTGACAAAATCGACCTGCTTGATGTGGCGGCTTCCACCTATGAATCGCCGAATATTCCGACCTTAATTATTCATACCGTTTTAACCATGTTGGCGATTGTCTGTCTTCCGCGCCAATTCCATACCATGGTGGTTGAGAACGAACGCCCTCAAGATTTGCATACTGCTCGCTGGCTGTTTCCGCTTTACCTGATTTTGATGGGACTGTTCGTGCTGCCAATTGCTTGGGCAGGACAAGGGTTGCTCACTGACATGCCGGCTGATACTTACGTTATCAGTGTGCCAATGGCAGAAGGTGCGAATCACATTGCTTTGTTAGCTTTCCTCGGAGGTACTTCGGCGGCGAGTGGCATGGTGATTGTATCGACCATAGCATTAGCGATCATGGTATCGAATGATTTAGTGATGCCATTGCTGCTGCGTCGTATGCGTCTAACCCAAAGAACACATCGACATTTTTCTGGCCTGTTACTGGTGATTCGACGTGGGTTAATTTTGCTGCTGTTACTTGGTGCTTGGTTGTTTTATCAGGCCCTCGATACTATCCATTCATTGTCGGCGATTGGCTTTCTTTCTTTTGCTGCGATTGCTCAGTTCGCTCCTGCATTAATTGGTGGATTGTACTGGCGTCCCGGAAACCGTAAGGGTGTCTATGTCGGTTTGCTTGTCGGTTCGGTGATCTGGCTGATTACCCTGATGAGTCAAACCAGCATGCTAGCGGGCGATAGCGAAAGTAACTTACTGCTGTGGATTATCACGCCGCCAGAACTGCTGAGAAGTTGGGATGTTAGCAGCTCAAATTGGGGCATAGTGCTGAGTATTTTACTCAATACCTTGTGCTATGCCGTGGTCTCGATGACGACCAGACCAAGCCTAAGTGAGCGCTTACAATCGGCAGCATTTGTTGGTACACCACTGCCTGAAAATGAGAACATCAGCCTCTATCAAAACCGTGTGACAGTCGCTGAATTAGAGATGTTGGCATCACGTTTTGTGGGTCGCAAGCGAGCGAAAAGCGCCTTACACAGCTATTGGCAGCAGCACGGTCAGCCGTTACTTCCCAATCAACAGGCGCCCGCAAGCCTGATTAGACACGCAGAGCGTGTGCTTGCTGGTGTGTTCGGTGCTTCGTCTGCTAAGTTAGTACTCACTTCTGCTTTGCAAGGCAGAAACATGCAGCTTGAAGAAGTGGCGACCATCGTTGATGAAGCCTCGGAATTGTACGACTTCAGCCGTGGTTTACTGCAAGGCGCGATTGAACATATTGGCCAAGGCATTGCAGTAATAGACAAACAAATGAGGCTGGTGGCGTGGAATCAACGTTACTTAGAACTGTTTGAGTTCCCTGCTGGCTTGATTCAGGTTGGTCGACCCATTTCAGATGTGATTCGTCACAATGCTGAGCAAGGTTTGTGCGGTCCGGGCGACCCGGAAGATCACGTTCGCCGCCGTGTTTATCACCTTGAACAAGGCACTCGACACACCTCTTCTCGTATTCGTCCTGATGGTCGAGTCATTGAAGTACAAGGTAATCCGATGCCAAGCGGTGGCTTTGTGATGAGCTTTACCGACATCACGGTATTCCGACAAGCAGAGCAAGCGCTAAAAGATGCTAACGAAAGTTTGGAATCGAGAGTTCATGAACGAACTCAAGAACTCGAGAAGCTTAACCATCGCTTGGTAAAGGCGACGCAAATCTCTGACCAAGAATCACAATCCAAGAGTCGTTTTCTTGCGGCTGTGAGTCACGATTTGATGCAGCCATTAAATGCTGCTCGCTTGTTTGCTTCTTCGCTATCTGAGGCGGCAAAAGAACAAGAGGTCAAACAGCTTTCATCCCACATCGAGAGTGCCCTTGGTGCGGCTGAAGATCTGATTGGTGATTTGTTGGATATCTCGCGCTTGGAATCCGGTAAGTTAGAAACCAACATTCATGCGATTGCCGTGCATGATGTACTAACCAATTTGAATGCGGAATTTAGCGCTTTAGCGATACAACAAAAAATCCAGTTTCAAATGATCCCATCGTCATTGTTCATTCATTCTGACCCTAAATTATTAAGACGAGTGATTCAGAACTTTTTGACCAATGCGTTTCGTTACAACCCGGAAGGGAAAGTAGTACTGGGTGCGAGACGAGTGAATGGTCAGGTTAGAATTGATGTGTGGGATAACGGAACCGGTATCGATGAAGACAAGCAACAAGAGATCTTCGAAGAATTTACTCGTGGTAGCCAAGTGCGTGCTGATCAGGGGTTAGGGCTAGGATTAGCCATCTCCAAAGGTATTGCCCATGTGCTTGGTCATCAAATATCGATGCGATCATGGCCGGGGCAAGGTAGCGTCTTTTCCATCACCTTGGCTCGGGCGGAAAAAGTGGCTCCGGTTGTGCAAGCTTCGACGCCAATGGCGACCAGCGACATCGAGCATCTGAAAATATTGTGTGTCGATAATGAACGAGAGATTTTAGTCGGTATGGAGAACTTGATTGGTCGTTGGGGGTGTGAGGTTAAGACAGCCGTTGATCTAGTTGAAAGCTTGAAGTGCCTAGATGATGGTTGGCAGCCGGATGTGATTTTCTCTGATTATCGTTTGGATAATGGTCGAACCGGACTCGAAGTCCTGCAGCAGTGTCGTTTACGCCTTGGGGACTCTTTTGAAGGGGTCATTATCAGTGCTGATAGAACCGATGACATGTTGGCAGCGATAAAGGCCAATAGTTTTAGTTTTATAGCCAAGCCAGTGAAACCGCTAAAACTTAGAGCGGTATTGAATCGAGTGAGTTAACTTGAATTAACAGGTTCGGATTAGCACGTTCGGACTTGTGAGCGGATAGTGGAAAGGCCTCGTATGAGGCCTTTTTTGTTTCGGTAAGGAGCGTTAATTCTTGTTCATTGATTAACTAACCAGCAATACCACCCTGCGTCAGTGTGGTTGGGTTGAGCAGTTTGCTGAGTTCTTCTCGGCTAAGATCGGTTTCTCTTTCTGCCACATCAAGAATCGGTAAGCCTTCTTTGTAGGCCTTCTTGGCAATATCTGCTGCTTTTAGGTAGCCAATCACAGGGTTGAGCGCCGTCACTAGAATTGGGTTCTTTGAAAGCGCTAAATCGAGATTGTCTTGGCGCACGGTGAAGGTAGCAATCGCTTTATCAGCCAGTGCGACTGAGCTGTTTGCTAACAACTCTATGCTTTCTAGAACGTTATGAGCAATAACCGGCAGCATCACATTCAATTGGAAGTTACCCGATTGGCCAGCAATCGTGATCGTGGTGTCATTACCAATCACTTGCGCTGCTGCCATGGCTGCAGCCTCTGGAATCACAGGGTTGACCTTTCCTGGCATGATAGACGAGCCCGGTTGCAGCGCTTGTAACTCAATTTCCCCTAAGCCAGCCAGCGGGCCTGAGTTCATCCAGCGAAGATCGTTTGAGATCTTGAGGATCGCAACTGCTGCAGTTTTAAGCTGACCAGAAAACGCAACGATCGCGTCTTGACTACTGAGGTTAAAAAAGAAGTTTTCACTGGAGGTAAAACGGATCTTTGTCGATTGAGACAGGTTGCTTGCAAACTTATCGGCAAAGCGTGGGTCGGCATTGATCCCCGTACCTACCGCTGTGCCACCTTGAGCAAGCGCCTTGATTGCTGGCAAGCTGCTTTCAATGGCTTGCTTAGCGTGTTCAATCTGGAACTTCCAACCACCAAGCTCTTGAGCAAAGGTAATCGGCATCGCATCCATTAGGTGAGTACGGCCTGTTTTTACTACTTCAGCAAGTTCATGCTGTTTTACGGTAAGCGCCGCAGAAAGGTGAGTAAGTGCAGGCAGCAGCTTATTTTCCGCCATCAAAGCGACACTGACTTGGATTGCTGTTGGCACTACATCGTTACTGCTTTGCCCCATGTTTACATGATCATTGGGGTTTACGTCGCCTTGTAAGCTTCTTGAAGCGAGCGTGGCAATCACTTCGTTAGCATTCATGTTGGAGCTGGTGCCAGAGCCCGTCTGAAATACATCAATAGGGAATTGCTCGAGGTGTTTACCATCGATGATCTCTTGGCTTGCTTCGGCTATCGCGTTCGCAATATCACCTTCCAGTAAACCTAGCTGAGCATTAGTATCGGCGGCGGCCAGCTTAATTAACGCCAGTGCTTGAATGAAGCTAGTAGGCATCTTGTGCGAGCTAAACGCGAAGTTATCCGCGGCACGTTGAGTTTGTGCCTGGTATAGCGCATCGGCAGGGACTTTAACTTCGCCCATGCTGTCTTTCTCAATTCGAAATTCTTGGGTCATGTTCTATCCTTGTTAGCCAAGTGGGGCTTGGACTTGTTGTAGTGTCTGGCTGATATTCAAAAAACGCGCTTGGCCGTGCGGTTGCTGGCGGTAGTGGCGTTTTAAATAAAATAGTGGAGAGTGAATAGAGTCTAGGCAGATATGACGAAAGGCGAAACTGTGGTCAGGAGACTCAATCGCTTCAATTAAATGAAAGAAAACTTGGCGCAGGTACAGTTCACACAACAAGATATTTTCTTGAGCGGCATGCTTTTCATAGTAAGCCGACAGAGTGAGTGCGCATTCGATATAGTCTCGAATCACAAACGGTTCGTTACCTTGAACTTGCTCTAATGAAGCAAAGCGATCCTGTGCTTTGTAAAATCTTGAATAGAGAACCTGCTGCTCTTTCATCATCATTTGCATCTCTTTAATGGATGTTAATGATAATTATTATCAAATGAAAGTTTAAAAACAACCCTTTCTTTAGTCTTTTTATAAAATAGCAGGGAAAAAGAAAAAGCCGATACATAAAGTATCGGCTTTCTTGAGTCAGTACCTAATCCCTACAATGTAAGTACTGATGCATTTTCTAAGTGCTTATTATCCTAGTCACTAAGTCGCGAGCTTCTTAGTGGTCGTGAGCTTCACCAGCACCTTTAGGATAACGGATAGATTCAACCATCTCTTGTACATCTTCAGGAACTTCAGCGGTCACTTTGTTCACTGCAATTGATACTACAAAGTTTAGACACATACCTAGCGTACCGATGCCTTCTGGGCTGATACCAAACCACCAATTTTCCGGTGTGCTTGCTGCTGGGTTAATGAACTTGAAGTAGATGATGTAGCTTGCTGTGAAGGCAATACCTGACAACATACCTGCAATAGCGCCTTCCTTGTTCATCTTCTTGTAGAAGATACCTAGGATGATGGCAGGGAAGAAGGATGCTGCGGCTAAGCCGAAGGCAAACGCTACTACCTGTGCTACAAAGCCTGGTGGGTTAATACCCAAGTAACCAGCACCGACAATCGCGACCATCGCTGCCAAACGAGCGGCTAATAGCTCCTGCTTGTCGGTCATGTTTGGTCTAAAGCCTTTCTTCAACAAGTCATGTGAAATCGACGTTGAGATGACCAATAGTAGACCTGCGGCTGTTGATAGTGCGGCTGCTAGGCCACCGGCTGCAAGTAGTGCTACAACCCAGTTAGGTAGTTTTGCTAGCTCTGGAGAAGCCAGTACGATGATGTCACGGTTAATCTTCATCTCGTTGCGTTCATCGCCCGAGTAGAACATTTTGCCATCGCCGTTCTTATCTTCCCAACCTACTAGGCCAGTGCTTTCCCAGTTTTTATACCAGCTTGGTGCGTCTACTGCTGCGACACCTTGCATGTCAGGACCGTTAATCGTTTCAATCATGTTTACACGAGCGAACGCTGCAACGCCGGGTGCTGTTGTGTATAGCAATGAGATGAACAGTAGTGCCCAACCCGCTGAGATACGAGCATCACGTACTTTGGGTACTGTGAAGAAGCGAATGATTACGTGTGGAAGACCCGCAGTACCGACCATTAGAGCTGCACAGATGAAGAATACATCTACCATGCTCTTGTTACCTTCGGTATAGGCGGTAAATCCGAGCTCTTCGGTTAGGCCATCCAGTTTATCAAGAAGGTAAACATCCGTGCCTGATAGCGTTGAACCCATACCAACTTGTGGAAGTGGGTTGCCCGTCATCATGATTGAGGTAAAGATTGCTGGAACAAGGAAGGCGAAAATGAGGACACAGAATTGAGCTACCTGCGTATAAGTGATGCCTTTCATGCCACCAAGCACTGCGTAGAAGAACACAATACCCATACCAATGATGATGCCTAGGTTAATATCAACTTCTAGGAAACGAGAGAATACAACGCCAACACCACGCATCTGGCCTGCAACGTACGTAAATGATACGAAGATTGCACAGAATACCGCTACCATACGTGCTGTTTTCGAGTAGTAACGTTCACCGATGAAATCAGGAACCGTAAACTGACCGAACTTACGTAGGTAAGGTGCTAAACATAGCGCAAGTAGTACGTAACCACCTGTCCAACCCATAAGGTAAACCGCACCGTCGTAACCAACGAATGAGATGATACCTGCCATTGAGATGAATGATGCTGCCGACATCCAGTCAGCGGCTGTTGCCATGCCGTTTGCTACTGGGTGTACGCCGCCGCCAGCAACGTAGAATTCACTGGTTGTTCCAGCGCGAGCCCAGATTGCGATGCCGATATATACTGCGAAAGTAATACCGACGAGAATAAACGTCCAAGTTTGAATATCCATGTTCTAGCCTCTAGTCTTCCTGTACGTTGTATTTTTTGTCCAGCTTATTCATGCGAACAACGTAAATAAATATCAACGCCACGAAGGTATAAATTGAACCTTGTTGAGCGAACCAAAAACCTAGCTTAAATCCGCCAAATTGAATGGTATTGAGGACATCCACAAATAAGATGCCAGCGCCGTAAGACACCACAAACCATATTGCGAGTAGTGTTCCCATTATTCCCAAGTTTTCCTTCCAGTAGGCTTGAGCATGTTCCGTAGATTCGAACGCCATTGCCTTCTCCTTTATTCCGTTTTCGTAGAAACCGTTTTTGTGAAACCGTTTTGTAAAATAGCGTGTTAACGTAATGTTACGATTTAGAATGTAGCAAGGATAAGTCAAGGGATCTGTGCAACTTTAGTCGGGATGGTATTAGCGCTAATGTACTGAAATATGGGAGCTAGGAGACATAACCATAGAAAAATGTGATGTTACAGTATTGTTAAATTAGCCAAAGGTCTAACAAAAAGGGATGAATTAGACTGCGAGTCATAAAATTTAACAACTAAATGACCGAGAAACGGTATTTAGCCCTGCTTATGACACGAAGCGAAACATAAGTTTGTTATAGTAACTACGGCACTTTCACCGACCGTGCCTTGCTAAACGGCAGAAGATCAACAAGCTAGTGGCAAAAGATCAACAGGCTTAAAGCTCGGATTTTATTCTTTGGGGGAACGAATTGGACGCAATAACCATTAACCACTTATTCTTGACTGGTGCCGTACTCATCGCCATCAGCGTGCTTTTCTCACAAGTGTCCTCTCGATTGGGCGTTCCTATTCTTTTGATCTTTTTGTTCGTTGGTATGTTAGCGGGTGAAGATGGACCCGGTAATATTCATTTCGATGATTACTCACTGACCTACTTGGTGAGTAACCTTGCGCTTGCCGTGATTCTGTTGGATGGCGGTATGCGAACCAAGGTGGCTAGCTTCAAGGTCGCCTTCTGGCCTTCGCTCTCGCTGGCGACGATAGGTGTCGCATGTACAGCAACCTTAACCGGATTAATGGCGGCTTGGCTGTTTGACTTGTCATTAATGCAGGGCATCTTGGTCGGGGCGATTGTTGGTTCAACCGATGCGGCAGCGGTATTCTCTTTGCTGAAAGGACAGAGTCTCAATGAGCGTGTGGGTTCAACTCTAGAGATCGAATCGGGCACTAACGACCCAATGGCGGTCTTCCTGACGGTGACCTTAATTGCGCTGTTAGGTAACCCTGACGCTGAGATGGGAATGAACTTCCTACTGCAAAGCTTTGCGATGCAGTTTGGTATCGGTACTCTTATTGGTATTGGCGGCGGCTGGGTTCTATGGAGCTTAATCAATCGAGTACAACTGGCTGATGGCCTTTACTCCATTCTGGTACTCAGTGGGGGCGTGGCTCTGTTTGCGTTCTCTAACATGCTTGGCGGTAGTGGCATATTATCGATTTACCTTGTGGGTTTGTTCATTGGTAATCGTCCAACGCGTTCTCGACACTCTATTCTTAATGTTCTTGATGGTATGACGTGGCTAAGTCAGATCGTGATGTTCTTGGTGTTGGGTTTATTGGTGACACCATCGACCTTAATGGACATTGCACTTCCTGCGTTAGCACTGGCTTTCGGTATGATTTTGTTTGCTCGTCCAGTGTCGGTTTGGTTGGGTTTGCTGCCGTTCAGAAGCTTTACCACCAAGGAGCGCTGGTTTGTCTCTTGGGTCGGTTTACGTGGTGCAGTTCCGATCATTTTGGCGGTTTTCCCGATGATGGCTGGTCTGCCAAATGCTCAGCTGTATTTCAATATCGCCTTCTTCGTGGTTATGGTTTCGCTGATTGTTCAAGGTGGCAGCTTAATGAAAGTCGCAAGACTCGCTAAAGTGACTCTACCGCCAACGCCAACACCGATTTCTCGCACCGGTATCGAGATTTATCCGACCAGTGAATGGGAGATGTTTGTCTACAAGCTGAAAGAGGAAAAGTGGTGTGTCGGTGAACCGCTCAAGCGTTTATCGATGCCAGAAGGGACACGCATTACCGCACTGTTTCGACAAGATGCCTTGCTTCACCCATCGGGCAGTACCATATTAGAGGCGAACGATATTCTCTGTGTACTTGGTCAAGATAAAGATCTAGATAGCCTAAGTGAGCTCTTCAGTGAGGCTCCTTTGGCAGAAGAAGCCGCTCGATTCTTTGGTGACTTCTTCTTAGATGTTGGGTTATCGGTCGCTGCGGTAAGCGATTGTTATGGTATTGAACTTGGCTCGGAAGAAGAGCGAGAGATGACGCTAAAAAAATTGGTAGATCAAGAGCTTGGGGCACACCCGGTATTAGGTGACAGCTTTGAGTGGCATGACATCACTTGGGTGGTTGCAGATATAGATGATCATAAAGTCGTCAAGCTGGGTTTATGTTTGCCTAAGACGACTTTAGAAGAGGATGTAAACGAAGCTTAATTGTGGATTTCTTGTAGCAAGATAACTGCTTGAGTTCGGTTTTTCACATCCAGTTTACGGAAGATGGCTGTCATATGTGCCTTGATGGTCGCTTCCGAAACATTCAATTCGTACGCAATTTGCTTGTTCAGTAGGCCGTCCGATAGCATTCCTAACACCTTGTATTGTTGAGGCGTCAATGTGGAAAGCTTTTCCGCAAGGTCGCTACAGGCTGCATTGTTGGTGATCAGCCCTTCAGGGAAGAACGGGTCGCCATTCAGCACTTGATTGAGTGCGCTGACCAATTCACGCATATCACTCGATTTAGGAATAAAGCCAAAGGCACCGTGGCTCTTCACTTGAGTGACAACGCTGGCATCCTCGCTGGCAGAGATCACCACAATTGGTAAATCTGGGTATTCAGCACGCAGTTGAATTAGGCCAGACATCCCGTTTGCTCCCGGCATTTTAAGGTCGAGAAGCAACAGGTCTGGTTCATCTTCTTTTTTTAGCAGAGTCAGTAAGGCATCGAGAGAATCAGCCTCAAGCAGGTTCGCACCGCTGATCGCCATATGAACTGACTGAAACAGGGCGTTGCGAAAAAGAGGATGGTCATCAGCAATGATGATGGTATAGGTCGAGTCCATGACGTTCATACTTTTAACAATTTAGTTAATATTTATTATCATCCTGATTGAGTATGTGGACAATATCTATGCATGAAAAGTCTGAACCATATCGACTTTTATCCCCGGAATAAGAAAGCGTTACTCTGAATAGCAAAAAAGCCGCACTGCCATCTCGTTAATGAGGGGCAGTGCGGCTTTCGTTTAGGCAGATATTCCGGTGAATAGTGCCGTTATAGCTGGTGGTCTTGCATGTGTTTCAAGAATACATCGGCAGCCATAAAACCCGTTACACGAGCATTTGGAACATGGTTACCCTCGCCATCCCAGAACTCTATGGTTGGTAAGCCGAGTACCTGTAATTGTTTAAGCAGTTCAATGTCTTGAGGCATATTTCTCGTTACGTCAGCCTGAAGTAGGACGAAATCAGAAAGCTTGTTCTCAACATCAGCTTGGTGGAAGGTGTACTTCTCAAACTCTTTACATGCCACACACCAATCGGCGTAGAAATCGAGCATCACTGGCTTGCCGAGTTTCTTGGCTTCGATGAGCTGGATTTCTAACTCTTCAACCGTGTTGACGCGTGCAAATTGGATTTGTTGCTCAACCACAACGCTCTTTTCTGCGAACCAGTAATTGAGTGCAGGTTGCGCTGAAGCGAACAGACCGAGCATCGCGATGATACCAACAGCGCTTTGCTTCCAGCCGCCGAATGGCAGTGCATTCTTGCTGTGGTAAAGCCAACCAAAGGCGATGAAGCCTAATCCAGACCAAAGCACGGTTGCCCATAATTCAGGAATAATTCGCTCTAGCAGGAAGATAGGCGCTGCCAGCAAGATAAAGCCGAATACGATCTTCACCTTATCCATCCAGCTGCCTGCTTTTGGCAGTAGCTTATTACCAAATACCGCAACCAAGATCAGCGGGATACCCATACCCATAGCTAACGCATACAGAGCAATCGCACCCGTTAATAGGTCACCACTTTGAGCGACATACAGCAGCGCACCTGACAGTGGCGCGGTGGTACAAGGTGAACACACCAAGCCCGAGATAGCGCCCATCGCGAACACGCCCAAGGTATTGCCACCTTGTTGTTTGTTGCTTTGATTGTTGAGCCAGGTTTGGATACTGCTTGGTAGTTGTAGGTTATAAACGCCGAACATCGACATCGCCAACGTCACGAACAGAACACTCAGCGCGATTAATACGTAAGGGTGTTGCATGGCCGCTTGGAACTGCATGCCTGCTGAAGCAACCACTAAACCTAATAAGGTGTAGGTTAACGCCATGCCTTGCACATAAATGAACGACAGCATTAACGCGCGGCCTTGGCTGAGCTTGCCGCCACCCAAGACGATACCCGTCAGAATTGGGTACATTGGCAGAACGCACGGCGTAAAGGCTAAGCCAACACCGAGTGCTAAGAATAGTAATGGAGTCCACCAACTGTCACCGAGCTTATCGGCTAAGCCTGCTTCTTTTGAAACGGGAGCATTGGTTTGTTGAGTGGCATTGCTTGCTGTGTCAGCTGTAGGAGAAGAGGGTTGTACTGAATTGTCTGCTTCACCAGCTGCAGCAGATGAACCTTGTGAGACACTGCTATTTTGGGCATCACCACTGTTTTGCACATCACTGCTTTTTATATCCCCAGGATTCGTCGAAGTAAACGGTTCAATGTCGATTACTCGAGTTTCTGGTGGGTAGCAGAAACCAGCATCTGCACAACCTTGATACTTAACGATCAGCTGTGAGCCATCTTGGTAGCTCTGTAGTGGAACTTGCACGAATAACGGCTGAGTATAAATGCTCACCTCACCGAAGAATTCATCTTGGTGTGGTTGGCCATCTTCCATTTCAACATTGCCGATAGCGAGATTTTGGCCAGTGAACGAGAGGCTATGTTGATAGAGGTAGTAGCCCTCTTTTACTTGCCAGTCGAGAAGGACCTTGCCGTCTTGCTGGTAGTAATTGAAAGGGAAAGCTTGGTCTACAGGGACAAAACCGTTGTTATTGCCTCCGAAGCTTGGCTCGGCGTTGTCGTTTCCAAAAAGCGCCCACGCAGGCTGGGTGAACAGGGAAACACAAACAAAAAGTAATGTGGCAAGTCGTCGCATACTATTTAGTCATCAAAATGGAGTTGAAGGTATCTTAACTCAATCAGACCGTAATAGTTTGTGATTAGTTTCATCGACCAGCAAATATCCGCTAGGGCGGGTGAGCCGCTTTCTTAGGCAATCGAGAGAGGGTTAGCAGTGCAACTGCAGTGAACTGCCCTTGCCAATAAGACATTTAGGCAACACCCAAGCGTGCTCTTACTACTTGTTCGCAAGCATCAATGTTCATCGTGTCTTTCGGGATAATTAGCACGGTGTCATTGCCGCCAACCGTACCTATAATCTCGGTATGTGGGTCGATATCGACTAATCTTGCGACCAACTGTGCACAACCAGGGTTTGTTTTTACGATCACCATCGCCTGGTTGTGAGTAATTAATTCGATTTGTGATGAGATTGAGGCATCGACACGCACAGGCGCGCTTTCAACCGTGATGCAGTAAACCTTTTTACCACAGGCATTCTGAATTTTGACAACGCCAAGCTGTGACAAAATGCGAGAGACAGTCGATTGGCTGATACCTGTATAGCCAATGTCGACCAGTTTCTCGCGCAGTTGATTCTGGGTCGAGAAGCTTTGTTGTTGTAGTAAGCGTTTGCACGCGGCAGTCAGTGTTTTATCTTCAGCTGAATACAAGCAACCGTGCTCAGTGATTTGGTTCATGAACAACTCCTTAAGGTCAACGTGTTGATATCGCTTGTCCATAGCGCAGAACGCACTCCCAAAGCCGTAGAGTACGATTGTTAATTAGGGCTTACCGATGAACCCCGAAATAAGAGGGAGGGTATGCGAGATGTATGATCATCTATTCATTGAGTCTAACACTAAAGGATAGTTATCTTTTTGAGGGCGATCACCAAACAAAATTCTGGTTAATTGCTTTTATTGTGGAGTTTTATTCTTTGGTTAAATGGATATTTATTCCGTGTTGGGAATAAATATCCATAAACTATAAAGGGTTTTTGTTGCGGAGGTAATAGCGCTAAGGGTTAGCGAATTTCACTCATGATCTCGCGAGAGAATACTTTTTCACAGTAGTGACATTTTAGCTGTACGTTTTCGTGTTTTAGTTGCACTTTAAAGCTACTTTCGACAGGTTCGCCGTGAGAAATACAGTTGCTATTTGGGCAGGCGAACACACTGTTGATTTGTTCTGGCAGCACAAGTGTTAGCTTGTTGACCACTTTGTACTCTTCAATCTGATTCACTGTCGCTTGTGGAGCGTATAGAGCTAATTGGTTGGCTTGTTCCTTGGTCAGAAAGATGTTCTCAATCTTGATTAGGTCTTTGTTGCCGAGCGCTGATGATGGCAGGTTTAACCCCATCGTGATGCGTTGTTCTGTTTTATGCAGCTTGAACAGTTTGAGAATTTTAATCCCAAGATGAGCAGGGATGTGGTCAATCACGCTGCCATTACGGATCGCTTCTACTTGTAGCTGAGTTTGTTTAACCATGACTGTATCTCCTGCTTATAAAGTGTCGTTTAGAACTAGGGCTAATAAAGCTTCACGTGCATACACACCGTTTTCAGCTTGTTCGAAGTAGTAAGCGTGTGGCGTTTTATCGACGTCAGTTGTTATTTCGTCGACGCGTGGCAGTGGGTGAAGCACCTTCATGTTCTGGCGAGCGTCTTTCAGCGTATCGGCCGTCAGAATGTAAGCCGATTTCATGTGTGCGTATTCTGACGCATCAAAGCGCTCTTTCTGTACGCGAGTCATGTACAGCACATCCAGTTCAGGCACCACTTCTTCAATGCTGCTGTGGGTGCTGTATTGGATACCCATCTCTTCCAGTTCTTCACAGATGTAATCTGGCATCTCTAACACTTCTGGCGCGATAAAGAAGAAACGCACGTTATTGAATTTTGAGAGTGCTTGCGTCAATGAGTGCACGGTGCGGCCATATTTTAGGTCACCGACGAATGCCACATTGAGGTTATCGAGCGTGCCTTGCGTTTCGTAAATCGAGAATAGATCCAACAAGGTCTGCGTTGGGTGTTGGTTCGCACCGTCGCCACCAT
This sequence comes from Vibrio sp. SBT000027, assembly GCF_963894355.1. Lineage (NCBI taxonomy): Bacteria > Pseudomonadati > Pseudomonadota > Gammaproteobacteria > Vibrionales > Vibrionaceae > Vibrio > Vibrio sp. SBT000027. Next base: position 71,298 of record NZ_CAWQGD010000003.1, read on the forward strand.
TCACAATTGGCACACCGTTAGAGAATTCAGAGGCTAAACGTGCTGCGCCTTCTTGTGGGTGACGCATCACAAAGGCATCGACGTAAGAAGAAATGACCTGCACCGAATCGGCAAGTGTTTCGCCTTTCTTAGCCAGTGATGTGTTTCCGCCATTATCAAAACCGATGACGGTGCCGCCAAGGCGCTGAACTGCGGTTTCAAATGAAAGGCGAGTTCGAGTTGAAGGTTCAAAGAAGCAGCTCGCGACAACCTTATTTTTCAGCAGCTCTGGATTTGGCTCTGCTTTGAGTCTTGCGGCAGTATCGACGATAAGCTCCAGTTCATCACGAGAGAGCTCTGGAATGGAGATGATGTGCTTGTTAAATAACGAATGCGCCATAACGGGTCTTCCTTTTTCTATGCATACAGTCAAATTGCGGACAAAAAAAAGCCCCCTAAAAATAGGAGGCTTCGAAACGATCAATAGAGCAAAATAAAAATGACACCAACGCCATTCTAAGGCGTATTGGTTGACAATCATGTGCGACAAAATTGCGGTTCATTTTTTGCTCTCTTAAGACAAATTGCGGAGGATTATACTCAGATAAAAAGGCCATGCAATACTTTCTGTAAAGTATTCATTTAATGGATTTTTATGCGAAATAACGTCCGTTTTAAGCTTCCATTTAAGCCTTTGTTGGAACTGAGAATCTCAGGCTTTTTTAGGTAATAATCTATTCAACTACATGAAAAAAAATGCGAGCTTTATCCAAGGTCAAAATCCCAAGAACGCCACCCGCATTTCCCTGTCATTGCACTTAACTTATTAACGTCTTGCCAACAAGTGAGTGCTTAGCTTCTTAATTTTTAACGTCTTAACTGGTTAGTTTCTTAGGTAATTAGCTGCCTAACGTTGCAACCATGACTGCTTTGATGGTGTGCATGCGATTTTCTGCTTCATCGAACACGATAGAGAATTCAGACTCGACCACTTCATCTGTCACTTCTACGCCATCTTTAAGCTGCGGATATTCAGCAGCAAGCTGTTTGCCTACTGTGGTATCTTCGCCGTGGAAAGCCGGTAGGCAGTGCATGAATTTCACATGTGGGTTGCCTGTTGCCTTGATCATGTCCATATTGACTTGGTAAGGCATCATTAGGTTGATGCGCTCAGCCCATGCTTCTTTCGCTTCGCCCATCGATACCCAAACGTCGGTGTATAGGAAGTCACAACCTTGTACGCCTTCTTGAACATCTTCTGTCAGTGTGATTTTGCCGCCCGTGTGCTCTGCAATTTCACGACATTGAGCTAATAGCTCTTCTTGTGGCCAGAATTGTTTTGGAGCAACAAGGCGAATGTCCATGCCCATTTTCGCAGCGCCAACCATCAGAGAGTTACCCATGTTGTTGCGAGCATCACCTAGGTAAGCAAAGCTGATTTCATGCAGTTGTTTACCACGACCGTATTCCGTCATAGTTAGGAAGTCAGCAAGGATCTGTGTTGGGTGGAATTCGTCAGTCAGACCATTCCATACCGGTACACCTGCGTAAGCGCCTAGCTCTTCAACGATTTCTTGACCGAAGCCGCGGTATTCAATGCCATCGTACATACGGCCAAGAACGCGAGCGGTATCTTTCATTGATTCTTTGTGGCCAATTTGAGATCCAGATGGGCCTAAGTAAGAAACTCGAGCACCTTGGTCGAATGCGGCAACTTCAAATGCACAGCGAGTACGAGTGGAGGTTTTCTCAAAGATAAGCGCAATGTTTTTGCCAGTCAGTGTTGGCTGTTCGTAACCGTTGTACTTCGCTTTTTTTAGCTCCATAGAAAGATCTAACAAGTGTTGAATTTCGCGTGGAGTGAAATCTAGTAGTTTTAGGAAGTTACGATTGCGTAGGTTAAAAGCCATGATGTATTCCTTTTTAGATTTAGGCGCTTCCTTGTTACAGGGAAAGAAAATTCAAGAAAGCGCGATTCAATATTTAGTTAAATTTGTTCGGTTCTGTTTGTTCGTTTAATTCTGTTTTCGCAAGCTTTAAGTTTTTCAAGGTGATAAAGCTCGCTAGTACGTTAACCTTTGGTGATATTGGTGCCCGCTTGGCCTTGCAGGATTTGCAAACCATCTTCGAGTGCACCGATACCCACTACTTTGCCGCCTTGCTGAATGAATTCGCACGATGCTTCAATCTTTGGCCCCATTGAGCCTGCATCAAATGTGAACTTCGCCAATTCGCTTGGTGTGGTGCTGCGCAGTGCATGTTGAGTTGGTTTGCCCCAATCAAGGTACACAGCTTCAGCATCGGTCAAAATAAGCAGCGCATCCGCATCCAGTTGTTTCGCTAAGAAAGCCGCTGACATGTCTTTGTCGATAACCGCTTCAACACCCACTAATTTGCCATTCTCTTTTTTCACTGGGATGCCACCACCGCCAGTACAAATTACTAGGTGGCCTGCATCGATAAGCTGTGTGATCGCTTCGTGCTCAACAATGCCGGTAGGGCGTGGGCTTGGTACCACGCGACGGAAATGTTGGCCGTCAGGTTTTACTATCCAGTGGAATTTCTCTGCCAATTCACGCGCTTCTGCTTCTTCGTAGATCGGACCAATCGGCTTTGTTGGATCCGCAAATGCTGGATCGTTTGGATCAACCGTCATTTGCGTCAACATGCACGAGATGTTGCGGTCAGGTAGGTAGTTCTTGAACTCTTGCATCAGCATGTAGCCGATCATGCCTTGAGTTTCACTGCCCAATACATCCAGCGGATACGGGTTTACTTTTTTGTATTCCAAACCTTGCAGAGCAAGTAAACCAACTTGTGGGCCATTACCGTGTACCAGAACCACGTTGTACACTTTCGCGATTTCAGAGATGGTTTTAACCGCGGTTTCAATATTACGGCGTTGAACATCGGCTTCTAACGGCTCACCGCGACGAAGTAGGGCGTTACCGCCGAGTGCAACAACAACAGTTTGCTTAGTCATAATTGTGTTCTCTCATTCTGGCCAAGCTGAGATTATTTAAGATCGTTCAACTTGGCCGTTTTCGTCTTAGTGATTAGATACCATCACGCTCAATTGGGCAGCTCATGCAGCGTGCGCCACCGCGACCGCGACCAAGTTCGTCTCCTGGAATCGGAAGAACCGTGATGCCTGCTTTGTCGTATTTTTCGTTGGTGTAGGTGTTGCCTTCGTAGCCAATAACGACGCCAGGTTTAACCGTTAGAACGTTGTTTGCATCGTTCCACTGTTCACGTTCTGCATGGAAGTTGTCGCCACCGGTTGTGATTAGGTTTAGCTTGTCTACGCCAAGTGCTTTTTCGATAGCCGTTACGAAGTAGCCTTCTTCTTTCACTTTTACAGCGCCAGACTCATCGCCAGTTAGGTTCCAGCACTGCACGTCTTTACTTACCACTTCAGGGTAAACAGAGAACGTATCTTCGTTCATGTGAGTCATTACGGTGTCTAAGTGCATGCAAGAACGGTGTTTTGGTAGCTGCATTGCGATAACTTGTGTCGCTTGACCGTGTTTGAATAGGCTAGATGCTAAGTGTTCAACACCTTGTGCTGTTGTACGCTCGGACATACCGATAAGCACCGCGCCACGACCAAGTACAAGAACGTCACCACCTTCAATCGTTGAGTTGTCGTAATTGATTTTTTCTTCATCGCCGAAGTATTTAATGAAGTCTTGGCCTGCGAATGTTGGGTGCCAACGGTAAATAGCGCGAACGTGGTTTGTTTCACGTTGACGAGCTGGTTTCGCCATTGGGTTGATAGATACACCGCCATATACCCAGCAAGATGTATCGCGAGTAAATAGGTGGTTTGGTAGTGGCTCGATAATGAAGTCAGTTGGTGCGTGCATGCCTTGCATCATTGAAGATGATTTCATTGGCATCTCAGCGTAAGACAAACCGCCCGTTAGGATTTTTGCTAACTCTAGGTTTGGTAAATCGCCCAAGTAGCAGCGCACATCATTGGCGAATGTTTTACCCAAACGGTAATCAGATACTTGGCAGCTTAGTAGCCAATCTTTCGCTTCTGACACCGCTAGTGTGTCGGCTAGTAAGTCAGTAAGAAGAAGAACCTCAACACCTTGATCACGTAGCGTTTGAGTAAATGCGTCATGCTCTTTACCTGCACGCTCAACAGCCAGTACGTCATCAAATAGCAAATCGTGACAGTTAGAGGGTGTTAGGTGAGTCAGTGCGCGTCTTGGGCGGTGAACTAGAACGCGGCGTAATTGACCTATTTCAGAACCTACATAGAACTTACTCATGATCGTCTCTCTCTTATATATTTGAATTACTTTTATTGCTAAGAGTAATTATTTATTTTCAGTTGAGAATAATGAATTATTTTATTCATATCTCTTGTCTGGAATTAATATTACGCCTGCTAGTCAGGTATTCTTAGAGATCTATCACAAATCGTTTTTTATCCCGCAGCCCTTTAAAATCAAGGGTTTTAACAAACTTTATGCACTTTCAACTATTGTCAGGCTTTTCTAAATAGTTAACTCCTTGGGAATATTATGCATGCTTTTTTCATTCGCCTAGCTAGAATCCGATTTGTGAGGGATTATATGCAGAATAGTTTTATTGATAAGAGTGTGCTTAGTTTGGAAGTATGCAGTGTTTTTATTTAGATATTTAATTTTGGATGTGGAATTAATTAGTTGTTAACAAAATAAATGCGAATAAAGCTATTGTGGTCACACTTTATAATTGGGTTTTTTAAGCCAGTTTCCTATAAAAATTACTACTATTTTCTCTTTGGTTATTACTGTGTAAATTACTTTAAATATAATTAACGCTAATAAATGACTAAATATTTGTATAAATATAAGAGCGAAGAATAGTTGGCGATTTATTAGCTTTAACCTTGATGTTTAAACGTTGGCTGACTCTTTGTCGCAAGTGGTTTTTGCTTGTTTAAGCTTTGCTACTGAGATAGGTCATAGAGAGGCGTTAAATGAAGCGTGTGCAGCTCGGCAGGTTGTTTTGGTGATTGGGTTGGAGTTGGATTAGATAGCAATAAAAAAAGCCGCTATGGAAGCGGCTTTGGATGAGAACGGAGTGAAGTGCTTTAAGTTAGATCAGCGCACCAATACTTAGTACAACGATGCAGAACACCATTAAGATACCGACTAATGGCATTACCCATTTAACCCAGCGAACATAAGGGACGCGGGCAATCGCCAAGCCACCCATCACAACCGCAGAGGTCGGGGTGATTAGGTTCACCAAGCCAGATGCCGATTGGTAAGCGGTGATAACGAGGTCACGACCTACGCCAGCAAAGTCGGCCAGTGGTGCCATGATAGGCATGGTGAGTACGGCTAAACCAGACGTTGATGGCACTAAGAAGGACAACAAAATCTCTAAGAAGAACATCACGTTAATAAAGATAACTGAAGAAAGCCCCGTTACCATTTGTTCTGCAGAGAACAGAATCGTATCGGTGATCATACCTCGGTCCATCACGACCACGATACCACGCGCGATACCGATGATAAGCGCTACACCAAGTAGGTCGCGGGCACCATCAATGAAGCTAGTCGTAAACTCTTCCTCGCTCATGCGAGCCACAATACCGACAATGATTGTCGCGGCTAAGAACATCGCTGAGATCTCTGCCATCCACCAGCCAGCAACCGATACACCGTAAATCATCACAGCGAAAGAGCCACCGAAAATAGTGAGGATTAATTTACGCGTTGTGGTGAAATCAAGTTTTTCGTCGCTCGTGTTACCAAGGAAGTGCGCTTTGTTCTCTTCGTATTTGTCGTAGACAATCGATGTTGTTGGGTCAGCTTGAACCATTCTTGCGTAACGCATGACGTAGGCAACACAAATTATCCAACCAATAACGAGCATGGCAATACGCAGCACGATACCGTCAGTAAATGGGATACCAGAGGCGTTGGCAGCGATCACGGTTGCGAATGGGTTAATCGTTGACCCTAGCACCCCAATCCCTGCGCCAAGCAGTACGGTCGCAGCGGCAACAAGAGGGTCAAAGCGAGCGGCCATCATTACAGGTACTAGCAGCGTATAGAATGGCAGTGATTCTTCCGCCATGCCGTAGACGGTACCGCCAGCAGCAAACAATGCCATCAGTATCGGTATCATCAGCTCTTCTCGCCCTTCTAGGCGGGCGGTGACGCGTTCGATACCGGCATCAATGGCGCCAGTTTTGGTTACTAGCCCTAAGAAACCACCAATGATTAAGATGAACAGCGAAACATCGATTGCTGCAGCTTCATAGCTATTGTGGTCGTAGAAACCGTCAATAGGCGCAAGCAGTACGTCAATCACACCTTGAGGGTTACCTTCTACTGCTTGATAGGTGCCGGTTACCGGTACTTCTCGACCTAACTCTTCATTCATTGCTCGGTCGTATTGGCCTGCTGGAACAACCCAGGTAAGCAGGGCTACGAATGCAATTAGAATAAATAGAATGGTGTAGGCAGAAGGGAATTTAAAGTTGGCAAAGAAGCCGCCCTTTTTTTTCTCGCTTGGTATCGTCTGAGTCGTCATGGCTATCTCCTTACATCATCCTAAATAGAATTGACGTGAATTAGCGACTAATGTTTATAGATTGTAAATACAGTGACATTTATAAAGCATTCAACGATATAAAATTCTTGCCCTTATAGAGCGAGCATCTATATGACGTTGCCGACTTTAAATATAAGTATCTTTATATTTATATATCCAAATGAATTAAGATTTAATTTAACTGCGGTTATTTTATTCCTTACGTCGGAATTTAAGTTTGGTATTGTTCACAAAAATAGTGACCAATGAATAGGCTGAAAAACGTTAGAAAAAGAGCAAGGTTTTTTGGTTAGTTAGCTTGGATTAATATTCGATGTGAATTATAGGAAAACAAGGGGTGGTTGCGTTGGCAGGCATTGTTAATGAATGGCGTGAATATTATTGGAATTTTATTCAAACTTTATTTTTGTTCGGATTTTTAGGTTTATAATGTTTATTTGATACGTATCAAATAAACACATTGTGCAGAAAAGAAAAAAGGAAGCCGAAGCTTCCTTTTAGGTTTGGTTTTTCAGCGAGTGTTAGATAAACAGACCGCCGAATGCGAAGCCGAGTGCTACCGCTGTACTGATTGTTGCCACACCAGGAATGAAGAATGGGTGGTTAAATACGTACTTACCAATACGAGTTGAACCTGTGTCATCCATCTCAACCGCTGCCAGTAGCGTAGGGTAAGTTGGAAGTACGAACAGTGCACTTACCGCAGCAAAAGAAGCCACGGCTGTTAGTGGTGCTACGCCAATCGCTAGAGCTGCAGGCATCAGTGCAACCGTTGTCGCGCCTTGAGAATAAAGCAGCATAGAAGCGAAGAACAGAACAAGAGCCAGCATCCAAGGGTAGTCAGCAAGTAGAGCACCAGCAACGTCTTTGATTTCAGCAACGTGTGCATTCACAAACGTTGAACCTAACCAAGCCACACCCAGTACACAAACACATGCTGTCATACCAGAGCGGAATGTTGGAGCCGAAGAAATCTTCGCTGCATCAATCTTAGTGAACATCACGATTGCCGCTGCTGCTGCCAGCATCACAGACATGATCGCTTCGTTACGGCCTAGAGCTGGGTTTTCAATTAGGCCAACAGAGCTAGAGATAGCCGCTGCGTAACAAACCACGAAACCAATCGCTGCTAGGAAGATGTAAGTCGCTTTCTTCGCTGTTGGTAGAATTTCGCGTTTCTCTTCTGTTGCTAGCTTGATTAGACCTTTCTCTAGACGTTCTTGGTAAATAGGATCGTCTTTCAGTTCGCTGCCCATGTAGTTCGCGACAACCGCACCAACCATACAAGCGATGAAGGTTGTTGGAATACAAACCATCAATAGCGTTAGGTAATCGACACCAAAGGGTGCCAGCATCGCTGCGAAAGCCACAACTGCTGCCGAAATAGGCGAAGCTGTGATCGCAATTTGAGAGGCTACAACTGCGATAGACAGTGGACGAGAAGGACGAACACCTTGGCCTTTTGCTACTTCTGCAATAACAGGCAGCGTAGAGAATGCTGTGTGACCAGTACCCGCCATCAGTGTCATTACAAAGGTCACAATCGGCGCGTAAAAGGTGATACGTTCAGGGTGTTTACGCAAAAAGTTTTCTGCAATTTGTACCAACCAGTCCATACCGCCAGCAACCTGCATTGCTGCAATTGCGGTGATAACCGACATGATGATCAAAATTACATCGACCGGGATAAAAGATTGGCTTGTTGGAACACCAAGAATTAATGAAAGGGCAATAACACCAGCACCACCGGCAAAACCAATACCGATACCGCCAATTCTGGCCCCCAAAAAGATAAAGAGCAGGACGACAAATAGTTCTACTGCAATCATAAGTAACACCTCATTTTAGATTTTATTATGTGAACATTCGCCACTGGAATGTTCACATAATAGTTCTATGGTTTAGGTTTAATTAAGCAAAAACGCAACTAACGGAAATCCACAAGATCAGCAGGGTTAACCGTATTGGAGCCTAAAAAAGGGCTCCGTTTGGAGCCCTTTCTCGCTACCGTTATTCGTAGCGTTTAGCTTTATACTGAGGATGCATCAGATTTTCAACAGAGAAAATGTCATCAAGTTCTTCTTCGCTCAATAAACCGCGCTCTAGAACTACATCACGAACACTCTTACCTGTTTCCGCACAAATCTTACCAACGATGTCACCTTCGTGGTGGCCAATGTATGGGTTTAGGTAAGTTACGATACCGATAGAGTTAAATACGTGAGATTCACATACTTCTTTGTTTACAGTAATGCCGTCTACACACTTGTCGCGTAGGTTCACACATGCGTTTGTCAGGATGTCTAAAGACTCAAACATGCTTTGTGCGATAACAGGTTCCATTACGTTCAATTGAAGCTGACCGCCTTCTGCTGCGAAAGAAACCGTGTTGTCGTTACCTAGAACTTTAAAGCAAACTTGGTTTACTACTTCAGGTACAACAGGGTTTACTTTAGCAGGCATGATTGAAGAACCCGCTTGCAGTTCCGGTAGGTTTAGCTCGTTGAAGCCAGTACGTGGACCTGAAGAAAGAAGACGTAAGTCGTTACAGATCTTAGACAGTTTAACCGCTAGACGTTTAAGTGCGCCGTGCGTCATTACGTATGCGCCACAGTCAGACGTTGCTTCGATTAAATCTTCAGCCGCTACACACTCTAGGCCAGTTACTTCTGCTAGGTGCTTAACTGCTAGGCCTTGATAACCCGGTGCTGCGTTCAGACCAGTACCGATAGCCGTTGCGCCTAGGTTAACTTCAAGCAGTAGTTTTGAAGTGTATTCTAGGTTTTTGATTTCTTCGTTGATGGTTACAGCCCAAGCGTGGAACTCTTGGCCAACCGTCATAGGCACAGCATCTTGAAGTTGAGTACGACCCATCTTCAAAATTGTGTTGAATTCTTGGCTCTTAAGCTCAAATGCACCTTTTAGGTATTCGATAGCATCGATCAGTTTACGAACGCTGTTGTAAACAGAGATGCGGAAGCCCGTTGGGTAAGCACAGTTTGTAGATTGGCTGAGGTTTACATGGTCATTTGGGTTGATGAACTCGTATTGGCCTTTTTCTTTGCCCATAAGTTCAAGTGCCACGTTCGCAACGACTTCGTTCGCGTTCATGTTTACAGAAGTACCAGCACCACCTTGGAAAACGTCCGATGGGAACTGATCCATGCACTTGCCAGTGTCTAGAATGAGGTCACAAGCTTCGATGATGTATTTAGCCACTTCGCTTGGAATTACACCTAACTCTTTGTTTGCTAAAGCCGCTGCTTTCTTTGTCATCACCATACCGCGAACGAATTCAGGTACATCTGAGATCGTTACATTTGAGATGTTGAAGTTTTCAACTGCGCGTAGAGTGTGGATGCCGTAGTAAGCATCAGCCGGAACATGACGTTGACCTAATAGATCTTCTTCGAGACGAGTAGCTTGAGGAGCTTCAACTTGAGCTTCTGATTGAGTAGCCATAACAGGATCCTTAGAGAATTATTCTGATTATATAGTTAGTTATTAGCCTATTCTGTGTGCAAATACTCCGTTCGCTAGAATATTGGGCTGATAAATCCGTCCTGACTTATGTGGCACATGATACTGTACTTAGCGCATAAAAATATTAAGTTGATCACCTTTTTCGTTTTTGTTTCGTCAATATTTAGCAAACTTATTCCGGGTCAATAAACACGCTTATTTACAGGATAAATTTGAGATTGGTAGGGCTTTCAGCGTAAACTGGACGTAACAAAGGAGGGCGTGTGTTTCCTATCTTATTATTACTCTTTATCTTCGTACCCATCATTGAGATTGGGCTATTTATTCAAGTTGGTGGCTTCTTAGGATTGTGGCCAACTATCGCGTTGGTTTTGATCACTGCATTTGTGGGTGCATCGCTGGTTCGTAGCCAAGGCATTCAGACACTTATGTCTGTTCAAGGTCGGTTGCAACAAGGCGAAATGCCAGCACAACAGATTCTTGAAGGCGTAATGCTTGCGGTTGCAGGTGTTTTACTGCTGACTCCGGGTTTTATGACAGACGCACTCGGCATGTTGGTATTGCTGCCTGCACCAAGAGCGATGATTGCCAAGAAAATGATGGAAAAAATGGTGGTGACCAATATGTCTGGCGGTTTCCATGCGGGTGGGCAGGCTGGTTTTGGCCAGAGCCCATTTGGACAAGACCCATTCAATCGCGACCCATCAGATCAATCAAAAGACGGCAACACTTTTGAGGGTGAATTTGAGAAGAAAGACGATGACAACGATCGTAACCGCTTAAATTAATGGTTTGTCTCTTTATATAGAGAGACAAACAGAAAAGGCTCTTACCGTTATCCTTCGCAAGAAAGTGATAATGGTAAGAGCCTTTTTATTGCGTGTCGCCGACTGTTACTTACTGTTACTTAATGTTTATTATTGATAACAGATAACAGATAACAGATAACAGATAACAGATAACAGATAACAGATAAGCTTGAGCGTTCGGTTATACCGCGCCTTCAAAACCCATTTGTCGCCATGCTTCGAACGCAATAATGGCCACTGCGTTAGACAGGTTCAAGCTGCGTGCTTCTGGCATCATTGGAATACGAATACGTTGCTCCATTGGCATACTTTCGATGAACTCAGCAGGCAGGCCGCGAGACTCAGGGCCAAACATCAGTACATCACCTTGTTGGAATTTCGCATCAACGTGGTGGCCAGTGGTCTTGGTCGTACAAGCAAAGATACGGTAGTCACCCTCACGTTCATTCTCTAGATACTCAAGGAAGGCTTCTAGGTTCTTGTGACGCTTTACTCGTGCGAGGTCGTGATAATCTAAACCCGCACGACGAACCTTCTTCTCTTCGAAATCAAAACCAAGCGGCTCGATAAGGTGCAGGTTTGCGCCGCAGTTAGCTGATAGGCGGATGATGTTACCCGTGTTGGGCGCGATTTCTGGTTCGTATAGAGCGATATCAAACATGTTGGTTCACAAGAATAATCAAAGATAGCCAGAGTATACGGTGGCAAGCTGAGTGAGTACAGTTCGCCACCCTCAGCTTAGGCTTGGTTCGCTAGTGCCTGCGCGTAGTTTTCAGATACCGCATTCCAATTCACTACGTTCCACCAAGCATTGATGTAATCAGGACGACGGTTTTGGTAGCTGATGTAATAGGCGTGTTCCCAAACATCGAGTGCAAGAATGGGCTCGCCATTACTGGCAACGGTATCCATCCACGGGTTGTCTTGATTTGAGGTCGAGATGATCTTCAGTTGTCCTTCTTCCACCACTAGCCAAGCGAAGCCTGAACCAAAGGTATTGATTGCCGCTTGAGCGAACTGATCTTGGAATGTCTCGAAATCTCCGAAAGTACTTTTGATAGCTTCGCCAAGCTCGCCCGTGGGTTCACCCCCACCGTCTTGCGACATGCAGTTCCAATACAAGATGTGATTGTAGTAACCGCCACCATTATTACGAACCGCAGGACTGTGCTGAGAAATGTTAGCGAAGATCTCGGTCAGAGACTGTTGCTCTAGCTCGCTGCCAGAAACAGCCGCAACAAACTTATCGTAGTAGGTTCTATGGTGCTTGCTGTAATGCACTTCCATCGTCTTAGCATCAATGTAAGGTTCTAGGGCGTCGTAAGCGTAGGGTAAAGCAGGGAAAGTGTGTGACATGGTAAATCCTCCTTAATTAGAGGATTTACCATAATGATAATAACAATCATTATCAACTGTGATCTTTGTGGGGGTATTATACCGGCAAGATTGGCAGGGTGATTTCGAGTTGTAATCCACCGAGCTGGCTACGGCTTGCAGTGATGGTTCCGCTGTGTTGGCGAATCGCACTTTCTGTAATGGTGAGGCCAAGCCCAGTGCCACCTGAATTACGATCGCGTGCCGTTGAAACTCGGTAGAACGGTCTGAAGATAGAATCCAGTTCATCCTCCGGTACACCATCACCGTTGTCATTGACGCAAATCGTCAGCTGATCTTGGACAACATGGAATTGCACATCCACTTGGTCTTTGCCGTAGTAGATAGCATTGCGCGTAATATTGTCCAAGGCACTCATCAGCAGCTTAGGGTTACCCGAAATAGAACGCTCTGGGATCTCTGAAAACGTCAGTAATTTACCCATCTGTTCAGCTTCAAACTCTGCATCTTTTAAGATCTCTTCCCATAAGCTCGAGATAGGTTGAACCTCGCGAGTGATGTGGCTGTCGACCTGCATACGAGATAGCGTCAGTAGCTCACTGATCATTTGTTCCAAACGCTGCGCTTCGGTATCAATACGTTCTAATTCTTGGCTCTCACCTTGCTTACGAATTGCCAGTGCATTGGCCATGCGTAGACGAGTCAATGGCGAGCGCAGTTCGTGTGAGATATCAGAAAGTAGGCGCTGTTGCCCCGAAATCATCTGGTTTACCGCTTCCACCATTTGGTTAAAGCTTTCACCCGCTTGTCTGAATTCTGAGGTGCCTTTTTCAAGTTGAGGGTCGACCTCAAATTGACCTTTTGCTACGCGTTGCGCTGCGCGCTCTAGCCTACGTGCGGGTTGGCTCAATGCCCAAGCTAGCCATAGCAATAGCGGGGTACTTGCTAGCATTACCGCAAGTAACAGTTGTAAGGGTCTATCAAACAGTCGTAGCAAAAATGGCGGTGGTTGGTTCCATTTTACTCCGGCATACATCAGTAATTCTTCACCAGCGAGTGTGATAGGTACTGGCCCTGCCACCATGTAGTGTCCGTATAGTTTCTGTTTTGGTACTTCAGGGTTATCAATCGAGGTAACAAAGTTGCGAATCGCCTTAAGCTTATAGTCCGAATGTCTTTTTGACGTAAGGACAGCACCTTCTAGGTCGGTTAAATAGATGCGAGCACGAGAATCCTTGCGGCTACGTGGTGCCTCAAGTTGGAACACAATTTTGCCTAGATTAGGTTCTTTGGCGTAGCGTTTCTCTGTAATTTTAGCGATACGCTCGAGTTTATCTAGGTGATCTGCGGGCACATCTCGCGCCACTCGAGGGTCTAAATGGGGAAGTGACAGCACCGACAAAAGCACCAGTAACATGGTGAACCAAAAGATGGCAAAGATACGTCCATATAAGCTGGTGATTTTAGGGATGCGCATTAATCTTCCTCTACCAATAAGTAGCCACGGCCTCGTAAGGTTTTGATGCGAGACTTACCATCGCTGCGCTCTGGAATCTTCTTGCGTAGATTGGAGATGTGCATGTCTATCGCGCGGTCAAACGCCGCCAGCCTTTTGCCTAAAACATCCAAGCTCAGTGCTTCCTTGGTGATCACTTGCCCCGGGTTTTGGATGAGATGGCTCAGCAAGGCGAATTCTGTGGTGGTGAGATCGATAATCTGTCCATTACAGTAAGCCTCTTGTTTGCCAGGGAAGACTTCGATGTCTTGGTATTGAATGGTGTCGCTGGTTGATTTAGGCGCGGTGTTAGTCTGTGTTCGACGCAAGATGGCACGAATACGAGCGAGCAGCTCTCGGTCACTGAACGGCTTTGGCAAGTAATCATCTGCACCAAGTTCAAGGCCAATAACACGGTCGATCTCTTCGCCTTTGGCAGTCAGCATCAATACTGGTGTTTCCCAGTTTTCTCTCAGTTTCTTTAGCGTTTCCATACCGTTAAGGCGCGGCATCATCACATCCAGAAGAATCAGATCAATCTCATCATTGATAGCGTCAAGTCCCGCATAGCCATCATTGGCTTCGGAAACAGTGAAGCCCTCAAAGCTCAGGATGTCTTTCAGTAAGCTGGTTAGTTCTGTGTCGTCATCAATAAGAAGAATGTTCGCCATTGGGAAGCCTTAATCGGTTATCTACTATTTACAGGTTAATAATACTGCTAATTATTCGTCAACTTTCACTCTTTACGATTCTTTACGCTTTCTAAACGTCACTTTACGAGGGAAAGACTAATCTATATCTAAGCGCTGAGAAACAGACGCAATACATGACTTATTATACCGAATCGAGGCAACAATTATGAAAATGACTAAGAAACTTGTACTAGTAGCAGCGGCACTTCCACTTATGTTAGGTACAGCGAGTGCGTTTGCATACGGCGGTGGTGATAAAGGTGATCACAAAGGTATGCACGGTAAGTGTGGTGGCTTCGATAAGAAAGTGATGCGCCAACTAGACCTGACGGATGCTCAAAAAACAGAACTAAAAGAGATGCGCGAAGCGAACCGCGCTGAGATGAAAGCAAAACACTCAGGCAACAAAGCAGATAAAATGGCGCAAATGAAAGCGCATCACGAGAAAGTTCAAGATCTAGTTCTAGCTGATACTTTTGATGAAGCTGCAGCAAACGACCTAGCAAGCCAAATGGTTGAGAAGCAAACAGAGCGTCGCGTAGCAATGCTTAAGAAGCAACACCAAATGATGAGCGTACTAACGCCTGAGCAAAAGACTCAGCTGAAAGAAATCCAACAAGAGCGCATGGCGAAGTGTGCTGACAAAATGGAAAAACGCATGAACAAAGACAAGTAATTCATGGCTTGAGAAAGCTGAATTGATTGAAAGTGTTTAGAAAAAAGCGGCCTAGTGCCGCTTTTTTGATCTTTAAAAATGAATGTATTACATCATGGCTGTCATATTCAATCGGTTGTTTGCGGGTTATACTTTGTGCTATCAGTCACTTTATAGCCAATTTATGAAACAAGAATACGCACGTTTAGTTACGCTCGCCGCTTGGGCTGCCACCATCATTGCTTCCATATTATTGGTTGTGAAGGTTGCTGCGTGGTGGGTGACAGGTTCAGTCAGTTTATTAGCTTCTGTGGTTGATTCGCTGTTGGATATCGCCGCTTCTGTCGTCAACCTAGTGGTGGTTCGCTACTCTCTTCAGCCTGCCGATAAAGAACATACCTTTGGTCATGGTAAGGCTGAGTCTCTTGCTGCATTAGCGCAGGCAATGTTTATTTCCGGTTCCGCTTGTTTCCTTATTCTTAATGGTATTGAGCGTTTCTTCCGACCGCATGAGCTGAACTCTCCTGAAATTGGTATTTATGTCAGCTTGTTCGCGATCGTAATGACCTTTGGTTTGGTTCGATTCCAAAAACATGTTGTCAGCAAAACGGGCAGCCAAGCGATAGCCGCCGATTCACTGCATTATCAATCCGACCTTTATATGAATGCAGCGATCATGCTCGCGCTAGCACTGAGCTGGTTTGGCATTGGTCAAGCGGACTCGGTATTCGCGATTGGTATCGGTATCTACATTCTTTACAGTGCCTACCAAATGGCAACAGAAGCCATTCAATCTTTGCTTGATAGAAAGCTGCCAGATGAAGAATTAAAACAGATAAAAGAGACATCGCTGAGTGTGGAGGGTGTGCTTGGCGTGCATCAACTAAGAACGCGTCGTTCAGGGCCTGTTCGGTTCATTCAATTGCATTTAGAACTCGAAGATAATATCCCACTTATTGAAGCGCACCGCATTTCTGACGAAGTAGAAGACAAGCTTATCTCTGTTTTCCCTGATGCTGATGTATTAATTCATCAAGACCCGTATTCGGTCGTATTTGGACCCGAGAAGCAGCAGAAATTTCACTCATGGTAAGCGAGCTAAAAAAGGGTTGGCAAATGGTAAGTAGGTGGCTTTTGAACTAAAGTGAGTAAAAATTACTAATTCTTCGGTGATTCAAAAACCACCTTAGTAACAATTAATGTTGATTCTGATGTGAATCAACAAAGTTACTGAGTAAAACTGTAATACTCTTACAGAAGTAGAAATGTTACATAATTTTACGCGATTTAAGTGCTATTCCTGTTGAGGAAATGTAACATAACGCACAAATATAGATTTAAAATCTTGTTGATATACAATCAGCAAGAATAAGAATTGAATAATAGATTCCCAAAAATCGAGGGTGAGCATGATTAAGAAGATCGGTGTTTTGACCAGTGGTGGTGACGCTCCAGGCATGAACGCAGCAGTTCGTGGTGTAGTTCGTACTGCGCTATCAGTTGGCATTGAAGTTTACGGTATTTACGATGGCTACCAAGGCCTTGTTGAAGACCGTATCGAAAAGCTTGACCGTTCAAGCGTATCTGACGTGATCAACCGTGGTGGTACTTTCTTAGGTTCTGCACGTTTCCCTGAGTTCAAAGACGTTGCTGTTCGTGAGAAAGGCATCGAGAACCTTAAGAAGCACGGTATCGAAGCACTCGTTGTTATCGGTGGTGACGGTTCTTACATGGGTGCTAAGAAACTGACTGAGATGGGTTACCCATGTATCGGTCTTCCAGGCACAATCGATAACGATATCGCGGGTACTGACTACACAATCGGCTACCTAACAGCGCTTAACACTGTTATTGATTCAATCGACCGTCTACGTGACACGTCTTCTTCTCACCAACGTATTTCTATTGTTGAAATCATGGGCCGTCACTGTGGTGACCTTACGCTTATGTCAGCAATCGCGGGTGGTTGTGAGTACATCATCACACCTGAGACTGGCCTAGATAAAGATCAGCTTATCAGTAATATCCAAGATGGTATTGCGAAAGGTAAGAAGCACGCAATCATCGCTCTAACTGAGTTAATGATGGATGCGAATGAACTAGCGAAAGAGATCGAAGCTTCAACAGGTCGTGAAACTCGTGCAACGGTTCTTGGCCACATCCAACGTGGTGGTCGCCCGACTGCATTTGACCGTGTACTGGCTTCTCGCATGGGTAACTACGCTGTTCACCTTCTTCAAGAAGGCCACGGTGGTCGTTGTGTTGGTATCGAGAAAGAAGCGCTTGTTCACCACGACATCATCGACTGTATCGAGAACATGCAGAACCCAGACCGTTCTGAGCTGTTCCGCGTTGCAGAAGAGTTGTTCTAAGCCACGTTTAGCGTTCGTTTAAAATATTAAAAACCGCTGATTTATCAGCGGTTTTTTTGTGCCTGTTGTTTTAAAACCAAATCTCAGGCAATAAAAAAGGCCAACCTAAGTTGACCTTTCATTTAATCTAAACGGTGACGTTTAAATTAAGCTTTTGCTTCAGCTGCTGCTTTAGCGATAGCTGCGAAGCTTTTCGCGTCTAGCGCTGCGCCGCCAACTAGAGCACCGTCGATGTCTGGTTGTGCGAAGTAAGCTGCTGCGTTTTCTGGCTTAACAGAACCGCCGTATTGGATAACAACTTTCTTAGCAACGTCTTCAGATTTCTCTGCGATGTGTGCACGGATTTGAGCGTGGATGCGTTGTGCATCTTCAGCTGTAGCTGCTTTACCAGTACCGATAGCCCAGATTGGTTCGTAAGCGATGATAGCGCCTTCAAGAGCTTCAACACCTTGAGTGTTGATAACAGCGTCAAGTTGACGAGCACATACAGCAACAGTTTCGCCTGCTTCGTTTTGTGCATCAGACTCACCGATACAAAGAACTGGAGTTAGGCCGTTCTCTTTTAGGAATGCGAATTTCTTAGCAACGAATTCGTCAGACTCAGCGTGGTATTCACGACGCTCAGAGTGACCGATGATGATGTGAGATGCGCCGAACTCTTTAAGCATTGCTGGAGACATGTCGCCAGTGAATGCACCGCTGTTGTTTAGGTCAGAGTTTTGAGCACCTAGGATGATCGCGCTGCCCGCTTCAGTAAGCGTACGCTCAGCAAGATCAACGAAAAGTGCTGGTGGAGCAACTGCTACGTCTACGCCTGTTACGCCTTCAAGTTCAGCGTTAAGACCGTTTAGTAGATCAACAACCATTTCTTTGCTGCCGTTTAGTTTCCAGTTACCCATAACTACAGGATGACGCATAGGAATATCTCCAAAGTATTTAAATAAATCGAATGTAAAAAAGTAAACTTTATTACGAAATAATATAACAGAATAATATCAACAGATCATGACTGTGGTCATGACTTTCTTGGATCTTACTCAATGGTCAGAGTAGATTTTGAGCATATATCAGTGATCCGGCAGACAGAATAATAGCTAACTTCTCGGATTTTTTATCGTTAGTTGCTATTAAGGGACAAACGATTGCGTTAACAATAGGAAGTAATAATGCCGAATCTAGTTCTAGAGTACTCAAATTCAGTGGATGAGCGAGTGAATATCCAAGGTTTACTGGAAGATCTTCATCAAGTTACATTAAACTGTGGTTTGTTTGATGTACCTTCTGTGAAGTCTCGTTCACTGCGCTGTCATAACTGGTTGGTCGGTGATGAAGAGGACAATGTGGATTTTGTTCATATTAGCTTCGAGTTACTTTCAGGGCGTACCGAAGAACAGAAAAGAGAATTGTCGCGTTTGTTGATGCAAACCTTACAAGAACAGGCAAGCCATATCCGCAGCCTAACGGTCAACATAAGGGATATGGATAAAAGTTGCTTTCAGAAAGTGATTAACTAGCTAAAAATAATCAACGAACTGAAAGTGATTAACTGACTATTTGCTGCTAACTTTTTGGTAGCGTATTAATTTTTTGAGTATTTAAGATGTCGATGAAAGATTTACTGCTCTCTTTCAAAGGGAGAATTGGTCGTAAGACTTACTGGATTTGGAATATTTTCTACTATATCGCGATTACTGGTTTTGCCACCGGTATCTCGGTTTTGTTCCCAGCATACTCCTATCTCCTGTTACCAATCTTCCTTCTATTACTTGTTATTCCAGATCTTGCTGTTACCGCTAAGCGCTGGCATGACCGCAACAAGTCTAACTACTGGCTATTGCTGAATGTACCGCTTGTACTCGGGCGACTTGCATCACCAATGGCAGCGACCACGACAGAGCCGGTATCGCCAGTTCATATGGCGGCAACCGTTGCAGCATTAGTGTGTGGCTTGTGGATTCTGATTGAGTGTGGCTTGTTGAAAGGCACAGAAGGCCGCAATGATTACGGCGAAGATCCCGTTTAAAGGTTGAATGATTGATAAGTAAGAAGGGAGCCTTGTGCTCCCTTTTTCTTTGAATGGGTTTTTGTCGCTAGTCCATTTCAACGGCTAGTACATTTTTGGCTCTGTATTTGGCCTGAAAGGCACGACATTTTCACGCAGAGATTCTTCAAAATCGCAGCGGCCTTTGAGTGCATCTTGGAATTTACAGACCTGACAGCGCAGCTCTTGCATCAGAACAACATTAGCGTGATGTGGATTCTTGCAGCGGCTGACGACTAAATCGATATGACTTTGTTGAGCGCGAAGCCTGTTTTGCATGGTCTCTGAGGCTGAGCAAATCATCTGTTCGCACATCTCGTGTTTGAATTGATCGAATGCTTTCGGATCGCTTTTCGCGAGTTGGACTAGTTCATCAAAAGGGGGCAGTTTTTGATTGGGCTGTGGATGTGCCATGATTCCTTCCTTAGCATTAAGCATGTTTCATATGCTTTAAGCTTAAGAAAGAAATTTGTACAAATTTTAATCTATTGGTGTTTTCTCAATATTGAGACAGGATCAGTAACTTGGCGTTAAGGTATAAGTACAACGACGCTCGCCAGTAATGATGTGTTCAGTGCGGCTCACATGACATTCATCTTTGAGTAATTCTTTGAAAACATTGAGCTCAGATTGGCACAGGCTAGGGCAGCGAGTCGCAGCCTTGCAGATAGGGCAGTGGTTCTCGATCAAGATGTAGTGATCGTCATGCTCTTGAAGTTCAGCCATGTAGCCTTCGTCTTCACGCAGCTGGGTAAGTTTTTTAAGCTTGCTGATCAGCGAGTCACAATCAGACAGCGCGGTTTGATATTGCTTAAGAGTGTGTTGTTCGCGCTCGGCCGCAACCTTAGCTAACCCCTCTTTACCAAACAGGTTCTCGACAGCATCGATCACTTGAATGGTGAGTTCACCGTGTCGATCTGAAAATTGACCATGGCCTTGTTGAGTCAGTGACCAATGGCGAGTTGGGCGACCTACTTTTACTTTAACATCATGAAACGCAAGAATACCGTCATCTTCCAAACTTTGTAGGTGCTGTCTGGCACCCATTGTCGTCATGCCAAATTCTTCTGACAACTGTTTCGCGGTTACCGCGCCTTGACGCTTAATGGTCTGTAAGATTTTGTCGCTTGTTTTCATACTATCTCTACCTAATGAACCTTACTATTATGAGGCAAGGTGTTTATAAAGCAAACCATTTACTATGGCGTAGGTGAAATGCACAGGTTATTGATGGCCAATAAAACAAAAGGCTGATACTTGGTATCAGCCTTCGCGTGTTCTGTTGAACCTAGTTTAGGTTTACAGGATGTGACCAATCACTTCTGGGTCTTTACGTTCTAGATAGTGAATAGACTTGATGCGACGAATAGTACGGCAGCGACCACGGATAAGCAGTGTTTCTGTGGTTGCGATATTGCCTGTACGAGTGATGCCTTCTAGTAGGTCACCCTTAGTAATACCCGTTGCAGAGAACACAACGTTGTCGCTACGAGCCATGTCTTCCATCTTCAACACGATACCCGCCGTTACGCCCATTTCAGCACAACGCTCTAGTTCAAGCTCACCGTGTTTGCGGTTCTCTTCTGTATCGCCTTTTACTTCATGACGAGGAAGCAGACGTGCGTGCATGTCGCCGTCGAGTGCGCGAATAACCGCAGCCGAAACCACGCCTTCAGGCGCGCCGCCGATGCAGTACATTACGTCGACTTCACTGTCTGGCATACACGTGAGGATAGAAGCAGCAACATCACCATCTGGCACTGCGAATACACGAACACCCATTGCTTGCATGTCGGCAATCACTTGATCATGACGTGGCTTAGCCAGTGTGGTTACTACCAGCGTATCGAGTGTTTTACCTAGTGCTTTCGCAATGTTTTCTAGGTTTTCTGTCAGTGGTAGTTCTAGGTCAATCACGCCTTTTGCGCCAGGGCCAACAACCAATTTTTCCATGTACATGTCAGGTGCTTTTAGGAAGCTACCTTTTTCGCCTGCAGCCAATACAGCCAATGCATTTGATTGCCCCATTGCTGTCATGCGTGTCCCTTCAATTGGGTCAACGGCGATATCTACTGCATCACCGCCAATACCGACGTTTTCGCCGATGTATAGCATAGGTGCATCATCGATTTCACCTTCGCCGATAACGATCTCACCGCTAATTTCGGTTTTGTTCAGTAGGCTACGCATTACTTCTACAGCAGCGCCATCTGCAGCGTTTTTATCGCCGCGGCCAAGCCACTTGTAACCAGCTAGTGCTGCACCTTCAGTGACACGAGAGAATGACATTGCTAAATCGCGTTTCATGCGGACTCCAAAATTTTCAAAAGGGGAATAGAAATTTCGCGGCGAATTTTACCATATCCCAAAGGAAACGTTTGCCTTTTTGTTTTTTGGGGATTGCTCTTGATCAATTTGCGGGTGAAAACAGGTAATATTCATCAAAATAATCAGTCTGTTGTCGCGGTAGTAATAATTCACGTCAATATTCGGTAAAAAGCGCTGTTTTTTTCATCGAATGGCGCAAAATATCGAATATATTGAGTGTTTATCCTTGCTCTGCTGAGTAGAATGGGGAAATAAGTGGAGTAGACCTTCACCATCAAACGGATAACTTAAAGGTAGGCCAGAATGTCTTTTGAAGTACTAGAGCAGCTAGAAGCAAAAATTCAAACAGCAGTAGATACAATTGCACTTCTTCAAATGGAAGTGGAAGAGCTTAAAGAAGAGAAACAAGCACTAGCAACAGAAGCTGGTGAGCTTAAAGAAAGCCGTCACGAGCTAGAGCAAAAAACTCAGCAAATGCAGGAAGAGCATTCAGCGTGGCAAGATCGCATCCGTAACCTTCTTGGTAAAATGGATGACGTAGAGTAATTGACTCTTCAGATTTAAAAAAACGCCCGCTACTGAGTAGCGGGCGTTTTTGTTTGTATTCTTATACTTCGTGTTCTTATGGTTTGTTTTATTATTTGAAGCTGAGTGAGAGTTACTCGATCTCTTCTTCTTCAACATCCAGATCAAGCTCTACATCTAAAGGCTCTGCCGAAAGAATAATGCCGGTGTTGTCAGCGTAGAGGTAATCTTCCGGTAAGAAGGTCACGCTGCCAAAGTTGACCGGTACGTCCAATTCGCCGACACCTTCTTGGCTCGCACCAACAGGGATAGAAGCCAAAGCCTGAATACCAATGTTCATGTCTTCTAGCTCATCGACTTCACGAACACAGCCGTAAACCACAATACCTTCCCACTCATTGTCTTCGGCAAGTAGGGCAATCTCAGCATCGATCAGCGCTTTGCGTAGTGAGCCGCCACCATCGATTAACAACACACGTCCCAGACCATCTTGCTCTAATACGGAGCGAATCAAAGCATTGTCTTCAAAACACTTTAATGTCGTGATCTGTCCTGCGAAGGATGCACGTCCACCGAAGTTGCTGAACATGGGCTCCACGACATCAACTTGATCCAAATATATGTCGCACAGTGCTGAAGTGTTGTATTCCATTAGTATACCTTTTGAACAATGAGCTTACTTTGAGTATATCGGTGCTTGATCCCTTTGCAATGATTAGTCTCATTTAACTCAATAGAGTTTGAGCTACGACAACCCCTGCAAACAATAGGTTAGTGACCAGTGAGCATTTCACAATCACTGGCATCATTGGTGCAATCTGCGCTGGTTTTTCGGTTTCCCAAACGGCCTTGCCATGTTTGTAAACAATAATAATGCTCAGTAAAAACGGCAGGCTGATCCAGACCGGTTTTTCTTGAATCAGTAGGTAGATAGCGAAAGAAGCAAGGGCGAGTCCAAGCAGTGCAAAATGATAGTGTTTGGCTTTGCGTTGCCCTAGGCGAACCGCCATGGTGCGCTTACCACATTCACTGTCGTTCTCTATATCACGCATGTTGTTGATGTTGAGTACCGCAACCGCCATTAATCCACAGCCTAAGGCCGGAAGAAATAGGCTTGGTTCAACGTGACCAGTGTGTAGGAAGTATGTGCCTGAAACGCCTAACAAACCGAAGAAGATAAATACCGATAAGTCGCCAAGGCCAATATAACCATAAGGTTTATTGCCCACGGTGTAAGCGATGGCTGCAACAATGGCTAATACGCCTAACGCAATGAAAGATAAGATACTCTCAATCGAGGTTAAGGCATGAAAAATAAGAATCAGCCCAGCGAGCATGGTAAACACGATGTTGAGGATGATGGCTTGCTTCATGGTTTTCGCGGTCACCGCGCCGGATTGCATTGCGCGTGTTGGCCCCAGACGGTTTTCGTTGTCGGTGCCTTTTACTGCGTCGCCATAGTCATTGGCTAGGTTCGACAGGATTTGTAATAAGGTGGCAGTTAAAAAAGCCAGTAGGGCTATTGATAGAGAAAACTGACCGCCGGCGAACGCTAAACTACTTCCTGTAAGAATAGAGACGAGTGCGAGAGGCAGAGTTTTTGGTCGTGCGGCATCAAGCCAAATCAGTAGAGATTGTTTCATCGTAGGTCTATTTCTTTGTAAGTCTTCGTTTCAAACTGTGATTTGAGTATACGCCCATTTTTCGGGTAATAAAAAGCCCACTCGAAAGTGGGCCTTGAATTCGCTTATTAGCTGCTATTTCTTTGAGATAGAGCAATAAGTTGGAATTTTGTGTGCTACAGGATGAAGCGACTTAGGTCTTCGTCTTCTACGAGCTCGCCAAGCTTAGATATTACATAAGCTTCATCAATCAGCAATTTACTGCCTGCTCGGTCTGTTGCGTCAAATGAAATTTCATCCATTAGGCGCTCCATGACTGTGTGTAGACGACGCGCACCGATGTTTTCAGTGGTTTCGTTCACACGCCATGCTGCGTCTGCAATCTGGTTGATGCCATCTTCAGTGAACTCAATGCCGACATCTTCTGTTTTCATCAGGGCAATGTACTGCTCGGTCAGTGATGCCTTTGGCTCAGTAAGAATACGTTTGAAGTCATGTGCAGAAAGCGCTTCAAGTTCTACGCGGATTGGTAGACGACCTTGCAGTTCAGGGATCAGGTCAGATGGCTTAGCCACTTGGAAAGCACCTGATGTGATAAACAAGATGTGGTCAGTTTTAACCATGCCGTGCTTCGTTGATACTGTGCTGCCTTCGATTAGAGGCAGTAGGTCGCGCTGAACACCTTCACGAGATACGTCTGGGCCTGAGCTGTCGCCACGCTTACAGATTTTGTCGATCTCATCGATGAATACGATGCCGTTGTTTTCAGCGTTGAAGATTGCGCTCTCTTTTAGCTCTTCCTGGTTCACAAGCTTCGCAGCTTCTTCTTCAGTCAGTGCTTTGAATGCGTCTTTGATTTTCATCTTACGCTTTTTCTTGGTGTCGCCCGCTAGGTTTTGGAACATGCCTTGCAGCTGGTTGGTCATCTCTTCCATACCAGGAGGTGACATGATTTCAACGCCCATTTGCGGTGCCGCTACATCGACTTCGATCTCTTTGTCGTCTAGCTTACCTTCGCGCAGTTTCTTGCGGAAAATCTGGCGAGTGTTTGAAGAGGTGGTGTCTTCCGTTGACTGCTCGTTCTGACCCCAAGCATCGCGTGCTGGTGGTAGAAGGGCATCAAGAATACGTTCTTCAGCTTGCTCTTCAGCACGGTATTGTACTTTTTCCATCGCTTGTTGATGTGTCATCTTGATCGCAACGTCCGTTAGATCACGGATGATGGTCTCAACTTCTTTACCAACGTAGCCAACTTCGGTGAACTTAGTCGCTTCTACCTTGATGAACGGCGCATTAGCGAGTTTCGCTAGACGGCGAGCAATTTCAGTTTTACCCACACCCGTTGGGCCAATCATCAGGATGTTTTTTGGCGAAACCTCAACACGCAGGCTTTCTTCAAGCTGCATACGACGCCAGCGGTTACGTAGAGCGATAGCCACTGAACGCTTAGCGTTGTCTTGGCCGATAATGTGGCGATTGAGTTCGTGAACAATTTCGCGAGGAGTCATCTCAGACATGGTTTTTCCTTAATTCTTTAATCACTGTTGAATACAACGTTATTGATGGAAGCGGTCGTTACTCTGGCTTTGGCAGCTCAACGGTGCTTTCTAGTTCTTCAATAGTGTGGTGATGGTTGGTGAATACACAGATATCGCCAGCAATGTTCAGCGACTTTTCTGCGATTTCACGCGCATCTAAATCAGTATTTTCTAATAGTGCAGTCGCTGCTGCTTGAGCGAAGTTACCGCCCGAACCGATCGCAATCAGGTCGTTCTCTGGTTGAACGACGTCACCGTTACCAGTAATGATCAGTGAAGCGGTTTCATCCGCGACTGCTAGCAGTGCTTCTAAT
Organism: Vibrio sp. SBT000027; assembly: GCF_963894355.1. Taxonomy (NCBI): domain Bacteria; kingdom Pseudomonadati; phylum Pseudomonadota; class Gammaproteobacteria; order Vibrionales; family Vibrionaceae; genus Vibrio; species Vibrio sp. SBT000027. The sequence continues at coordinate 97,050 of NZ_CAWQGD010000003.1, forward strand.
TTACGTAGAGCACGATCGCTACGCCAATCCTTCGCCAGCTCAACGGCAGCTTTGGTTAGGTGGCCTTGGTGCATTTGCAGTTTGCTTTCAAATTTTTCGAATAGCGTGAAAGCATCTGCCGTACCGCCAGCAAAACCTGCCAGTACTTTATTGTTGTATAGGCGACGTACTTTACGGGCATTGCCCTTCATTACAGTATTGCCTAGAGATACTTGTCCATCACCCGCGATGACGACTTTATTATTACGACGTACAGATACAATGGTAGTCACGAGTAGGGCCTCTTAATATTTCTTATCTTTGGGTATAAAAAGTATATGAGGATGGTGCTCGGATAATTCAAGGAAGGGCGAGTGATGTCGCGCAACTTATCGGCGGAAGTTGTAAGGAAAACTGACTAAAGGGAGTAAATAAAAGAAAACCTCCACAATGGGAGGCTTTCGGAGTTTGTTTTTCGGCTTTTGCTAAGATTAAGACTACGACTATCGCTAAATCTAATCGGTGTCTTTCCAAATAGCGCAAGGTTCGATTTTCGCCCGTTGCAGCTTATGGCGATCGCGCTCGGCGTCACGCTTCAACTTGTATGGTCCTAGAACCACACGGTACCAGCTACTGCCGTCTTTTTTACGGATTTCACTCGAGATACCTTGGAACGCAATATCTAACTTGCGCGTTTCTGCCTGTGCTGACGTTTTGTAAGCGCCACACTGCATCACGTAAGGGATCTTAGAGATCTCTTGTTCTTTGGCTTTAACTTCAATCTCGCGGCTTGGCAGCGTTTCAACGTAGTCCCACTTCTCTTCTGGAGGCGGTGGAATCACTTTCGCTGGTTTTGGCTTAGGTTTTGGTTTGGTAGCCACAGGTGTTGGTGCTGGCGGCTCAGGATCATTACTCAATAAGTAAAGTCCATAACCAAAACCACCGGCAAGGAGGATCGCCAAAAGACCACTGCGCCAAGGTTTACGGCGAGGGGCTTGTTTCTTGGTCGGTTTTTTCGTGCCACGACCGCGCTTTACATAATCTCTATTAGCCACAAGACAATTCAATAGTTGCTGATTCTGTCCTCATGGTAATCCAGATTGCGCGAGGATAATAGTGCAGAAATGGAAGCGGCACATCAAAATGTGCCGCAGATTTATAAGGGTATTTCTGAGGGTTACATTCGAGGTGGTGCGGTGCTGCCTCTAACGACTAATTTAGCTTCAAGCAGACGCGAACCTGCTTGCACATCGTTGCCCTTCAATAGATCAAGCATCATCAACATCGCTTGGCGTCCAATCTCATAACGAGGCTGAGAAATAGTGGTTAGCGGTGGATCGCAGTATTGAGCGAATTGGATGTCATCGAAGCCAACAATCGATAGGTCTTGAGGAACGCGTAAACCTAGCTTCTTCGCTTCTTGAATCGCACCAATCGCCATCGCATCGTTATGACAGAAGATCGCTGTAGGTTGTTCAGGAAGTGCTAGTAATTGACGAACCGCTTGCGCACCCGCTTCAAAGGTGAAATCGCCCACAGTGCTGTAAGCTGGGTTCATTGATACTCCAGCGCGGCGCAATGCTTGTTGGTAGCCTTGTTGACGGAACTTACACAGGGTTGCAGTCGTTGGTCCAGAGATCTGAGCGATGCGCTTATGACCTAACTGAGCGAGGTAATTCACGGCTTCAAATGCAGAGGTTAGGTTGTCGATGTGAACCGTTGGCAGTTCAAGCTCAGGTGCGAATTCACACGCCATAACCATTGGCGGTAAATTCTTTTGCTCAGGCTTACTGACATCAAACGGATGATCAGTGCCAAGCAGTAGCATACCGTCTGCTTGTTTTGTGAAGACCAAGTTAACAAATGAAGACTCACGCTTCTTTTGTTGACCACTGTCACCCAGTAGAACGAGGTAGTCATTCTCTACAGCGGCATCTTCGATACCACGAATGATTTCGGCGAAGTAAGGGTCACAGATATCAGGAACGATAGTGATGATGGTTTTTGATTCGTTGCGACGTAAATTTCTAGCTAATGTATTGGGTGAGTATCCAGCTTCAAGTACTGCTGTCTCAACTCGTTTACGAGTCGAAACCGAGACTTTTTCAGGGTTCATCAATGCACGTGATACCGTTGCGGTTGAGACGCCTGCTAGCTGGGCAACATCCTTCATTGTCGCCATAAATTAAACCCTCTTTTAAGTTCCTTTGTCGCCTAAGTATTTAAGGCGTGAATAATTAATACAATCGGATAGATATTATGAAAGTGTTGCTAACACTTTTTTTATTGCAATATTTTATTCGTTTCATCCGTGTAAAGTTACGGCTAGATTAACAAAAATCACATGACTAGTGTGAGGTTGCTCACGAGAAATATGAAATATTTGTGAACAAACTTATCATTAGTTTTAACCCAAGTAGGTTTAGCTCAAATCTTGCGGCTCAATATCGAGTGACCAACGGACTTTTTTCGCAGCAGGTAACATATTAATTGCCGGCTTGGCACTCATTAATAACTTCTGCATTAACGAACGAGTCTGAGTTTGTAGAATCAACTGCCAGCGTGATTTGCCCGCTCGCTTGGCCAGTGGCGCTGGGGTGGGGCCTAGAACCATGCAATATTGGTCAAACAAGGGGTGCGATTCTAATGTATGACGAACCTGACGCAAGAACTCTTCCACCAAACGTGTGTCATTGGCTTCCGCTCTAAACAGAGTCATAAAGGTATAAGGTGGCAGCATCGCTTGTTTACGCTCGGCCAATGCGGTTTGGGCAAAGTGGTTATAGTCTTTGTGCAGCAACGCTTGTAACAAGCCATGTTCTGGATGGTGAGTTTGTAAGATAACCTCACCCGGCTTACTGGCACGGCCTGCTCGACCGGCGACTTGAGTAAACAGTTGAGCCAACCGTTCAGAGGCGCGGAAGTCACTACTATATAAAGAGGCGTCCACATCCAATAACGCCACAAGTGTCACGTCAGGAAAGTGGTGACCTTTAGCAAGCATCTGTGTACCGATCAGTATTTGGTATTCACCCTTACGAATCGACTCTAACGCACTTTCTAAGCTGCCTTTGCGGCGGGTACTGTCTCGGTCAATACGAATGGTTTTGTATTCAGGGAATAGCTGACCAAGTTGAGCCTCTAACTGTTCGGTACCTACACCCACCGTCACCAAGTTAGCTGAACCACAGCCTTGGCAATTGTGCACGATATGCTGTTGCGAACCACAATGGTGGCAGCGCATTTCATTACTGTACTGGTGATAGGTGTAGTAGGCATCACAACGCTTACATTCGGCTGTCCAACCACAATCGTGACACATCAATGCGGGAGAGAACCCACGACGGTTGAGAAACAACATCACTTGGTTGCCTGCTTTGAGGTGTCTTTGCATTTCAGCAATCAAAGAAGCAGACAAGCCACTTTCTAGATATTCACCTTTAACATCCAACACCTTATTGGTGGTCGGCAGTGCGACACCCGCGCGTGAGGTCAGGGTGAGGTAACTGTATTTACCGATCTGTGCGTTGTGCAGCGTCTCAAAGGCCGGAGTCGCCGAGCCTAAGACCACCGGAATCTGCGCTTTATGAGCACGCATGATCGCTACATCACGAGCGTGGTAGCGTAGGCTATCTTGCTGCTTATAAGAGGCGTCGTGCTCTTCATCGACAATGATAATTCCCAGATCAGCGAAGGGGGTGAACAGAGCCGAGCGCGTACCAATCACAATGCCCGCTATTTTGTCTCGCGCTGATAACCAAGCATTCAGTCGTTCAGAATCGTTTAATCCAGAGTGAATCACCTCAACAGGCACATTAAAACGACGCTTAAAGCGATTAATCGTTTGTGGAGTGAGGCCTATTTCCGGTACCAAGACTAACGCTTGTTTACCTTGCTCGAGAATCGGCTTGATCATATTCAGGTAGACTTCGGTCTTACCTGAGCCGGTAACCCCCTCGAGCAAGAAGCAACTAAAATCGGTTTGGCTATTTACTGTCGCAATCGCGATCGCTTGTTCAGCATTGAGCTTCGGCTTGTCTTGTTCGTTTTCAAGTTCAACTGGCCACGGTTGGCGCTTTGGCTTTTTCTCTACCGACTCAATCCAACCTTTCTCTTCCAACGTCTTAAGCACCGCGCTCCCGACTTCCTCATCAATGAATTCTTGATGAGGAACAGGGCCGTGCTCAAGCATGTGCATCACTTTGGCTTGCTTAACCGCACGACCAAAGCCTTGCATCAGTTGATCTCTGCCTGATGGGGTCAATTGCCACTCGACAAGCGTTGCGAAGTCGGCAGCTTTGCCTTTTCGTAAAGCGCTTGGTAGAGCATTAGCCAAGGTTTCACCCAGTGGATACTGATAGAACTGGCTGCACCATACCAAGAGTGAGTAGACCGATTCTGGCCAAACAGGTTGGTTGTCTAATAAGGCTTTAATGGGCTTGAGCTTGTCTAGCTCGAATTCAGATTCGTTAACCAGAGCTGTAACAATACCTGTTAAGGTTTGTCGTCCAAAAGGCACAGAGACTCGTCCACCAATAATAGGGAATAGGTGGTTAGGAATCTTGTAATCGAACTGCTTGTCTAGTGGAACAGGCAGTGCCACGCGGGCAATCATTGGACGCATAAAGGGACAGCTTTATCTGAGTTGACGAGAGCGAACAGTCTAATGGATAAGGGCGTTAAATTCGAGGAGCAGTTTGGATGAGAGTATCGAGTTAACGCAGGAAGATAACGAGAGCCCGAAATTTCAGGCCGACAAAGGAAATAAAGAGGCTATTGGTGAAAAATGTATCAAATCAGTTGATCCTGCCTTATAGATTCATTACTATACTGCGCCTTAAAGGTATGGCTTTATCGCAGTTTAGTGATGCAGCGGTGTCTTTATTTTATTTTTTAACTACGTGTGGTGTACGGCTTAGAATCGTATAGCGACACGGCCTACTTGAGGTTATCCCATGAAAACTGGTATCCACCCAGAATACAAAGCAGTTTCTGCAACTTGTTCTTGCGGCAACACATTTGAGTTCAACTCAACGCTTGCAAAAGAATCTATCCACCTAGACGTATGTGACAAATGTCACCCATTCTACACTGGTAAGCAACGTATCGTAGATACTGGCGGCCGTGTTGATCGCTTCAACAAGCGTTTCGGTGCTCTTTCTAGCAAGAAGTAATTCTCGCTATTTAGACATAAAAAGGACACTTCGGTGTCCTTTTTTGTTGCCTGAAATTTAAGAAAACGCTGAATCTTATTCAGCTATCAACATATCGAAAACGACAGGCAACCTGCTTGAATTTTGTTTCATAACTTACACCCAACACTTCATTCTTGAAATCCGCTCGAAAGTTCAACAAGCGATAGTAATTTCAACTGCTCACTGGTCTTATTAGTAGTGAAATCTCGTTTTTTAATGAGACAGAGGCTTTAACCACCTAGGAACTTTGAAGTACATCTATTAACATGAACAAGATCCCCCAAATAATAATATCCTAGGAACCTACACCTATGTCTGAAGACAGCCGCCAAGATCAATCCTCTCAAGCGTTATCGCCTCAAGAACAATTCCGTCAGCAAGCTCTTGATTACCATGAGTTCCCAATTCCAGGCAAAATTGCCGTAGAACTGACGAAGCCTGCAAACTCTGCAGAAGACCTAGCACTTGCATACAGCCCAGGCGTGGCTGAGCCTGTTCGCGAGATCGCACAGAACGTTGATAACGTTTATAAGTACACAGGTAAAGGCAACATGGTTGCAGTTATCTCTAACGGTACAGCGATTCTTGGCCTAGGTAACCTTGGCCCTATTGCTTCTAAACCTGTTATGGAAGGTAAAGCGCTACTGTTTAAGCGTTTTGCTGGTTTAGATTCTATCGATATTGAAGTAAAACACCGCACAATCGATGAGTTCGTTGATACGGTTGCGAATATCGCAGATACATTCGGCGGTATTAACCTAGAAGACATCAAAGCACCTGACTGTTTTGAGATTGAGCGTCGCCTGATTGAGCGTTGTGATGTCCCTGTTTTCCACGATGACCAACACGGTACAGCGATTGTAACGGCTGCAGGTATGCTGAACGCGATTGAGCTTCAAGGTAAGAAGCTTGAAGAGTGTAAGATCGTTTGCTTGGGTGCTGGCGCAGCGGCGGTTGCTTGTATGGAACTGCTGATTAAGTGTGGCGCTCAGCGTGAGAAGATCTACATGCTTGACCGTAAAGGTGTGATCCACACTCGTCGTGAAGACTTGAATGAATACAAAGCGCTATTCGCAAATAATACGGACAAGCGCACGCTTGAAGATGTTATCGAAGGCGCTGACCTGTTCTTGGGCGTATCGGGTCCTAACCTGCTACCAGCTAAAGCACTCACGCTGATGGCTGATAAGCCTGTTGTGTTTGCATGTTCAAACCCAGATCCAGAGATCAAGCCAGAGCTTGCTCATGAAGTTCGTTCTGACCTTATCATGGGTACAGGGCGTAGCGATTACCCGAACCAAGTAAACAACGTACTTTGTTTCCCATTCATTTTCCGTGGTGCGCTTGATGTGCGTGCGAGCGAAATCAATGATGAGATGAAGCTGGCTGCGGTTAAAGCGATTCGTGAACTAGCGAAAGAAGAAGTTCCGGCTGAAGTACTCGCCGCTGCAGGTGAGACTGCACTGGAGTTTGGTAAAGGCTACATCATTCCTAAGCCAATGGATCCACGTCTACTTCCTCGCGTAGCAAAAGCGGTTGCAGTAGCGGCCGTTGAATCTGGCGTAGCTCGTATTGAGATGCCTGCTAACTATATGGCTTAATGCCTTAATGGCTTAATGGCTTAATAATTTAATAGCTTAATAGCTTAATAGCTGTTGCTCTATTGAGCGAAAAAGAATAATAAAAAACCGACTCATAGGAGTCGGTTTTTTTATGTCTATCATTCACAGAGCAGCTACCGATAACGTAGTGGGTGATGTGACAAATAAGGTTCAGCTATAGCGAATCAATATTGAAGGCAGTGACTGAGTTGTTTTTATTCTTCGTCAAACGCTTCGAATTCGATACCCATCTCTGTCATCAGCTTTTTCACTTCAGTCGGGATGTCGTCTGGACGGTCTTTACGGAGATCTTCATCCGTTGGCAGTGGTTGGCCTGTGTACGCATGTAGAAAGGCTTCGCACAGTAGCTCACTGTTTGTTGCATGGCGTAGGTTATTAATCTGGCGGCGAGTGCGCTCGTCAGTAAGAACCTTTAACACTTTTAGAGGGATAGAAACTGTAATTTTTTTTACTTGTTCGCTTTTCTTTCCATGCTCAGCATATGGGCTTATGTATTCACCATTCCAGTCGGCCATTGCGTACCTTCATCACTTTAGTTGTTAGAATAAATTAATAGTGGTGATTTTAGCGGGATTTACTGCCATAAGCAAAGACATATAGACGTCCAGAAGTGTTGACGTCTCACATTTATGAAAGTAAAGTGAATAACATATATCTAACACAGCCGCAGAATGCCGACAAGCCGCTGTGATTCTCAGACGCAAAACTTGTAAGGAAGCACCTATGAGCAGCCGGAAGCCAGCAACAATCGCAGTACGTACTGGTATCGAGTCAGACACGCAACACCATGCCGTTGTCCCACCTATTTATCTTTCGACTAACTATGGGTTTCCCGCTTTTGGTGAAGTGCCAAAGTACGATTACACCCGTTCTGGTAACCCAAATCGTGGTTTATTAGAAACGGCATTGTTTGAGCTTGAGTCTGGCAAAGGTGCAGTGGTGACTAACTGCGGTACTTCGGCACTTAACTTGTGGGTATCCGCTTTCTTAGGCGGTGATGATCTTATTATCGCACCACACGACTGCTACGGTGGTACTTACCGCCTGTTTAATACCCGCTCGTTAAAAGGTGACTTCAAAGTTTTGTTCGTTGATCAATCGGATCAAGCAGCGTTGGATGCGGCGATCGCGCTCAAGCCAAAGTTGATCTTAATAGAAACGCCATCGAACCCGTTGGTTCGTGTGGTTGATATTGCAGAGACTTGCCGTAAAGCGAAAGAGGTTGGTGCTCTGGTTGCTGTCGATAACACATTTTTGACGCCTGTGTTCCAAAAGCCTTTAGAGCTGGGTGCTGATTTTGTTATCCACTCAACCACCAAATACATCAACGGACACTCAGATGTTATTGGTGGCGTTGTCGTGACGAAAACTGAAGAGCACGCTGAAGAGCTTGCATGGTGGGGCAACTGTATTGGTGCGACCGGCACACCATTTGATAGTTACATGACTCTACGTGGTATTCGTACGCTAGGTGCGCGTATGCGTGTTCACGAAGAGAGTTCACGTGAAATTCTGACGGCTCTGCAACAACAAGATCTGGTGGGCACTATTTACCACCCAAGCCTTCCTGAACACCCGGGTCACGAGATCGCGAAGAAACAGCAGTTGGGCTTTGGTTCCATGTTGAGCTTTGAGTTTGCGGGCTCTTTTGAAGCACTTAAATATTTTGTAGATAAGTTAGAGCTATTTTCTTTGGCTGAATCACTGGGTGGGGTTGAAAGCCTGATTTGTCACCCTGCGTCGATGACTCACCGTGCGATGGGCGAAGAAGCATTGGCAGAAGCGGGTGTTTCTCAACAATTACTGCGCCTTTCTGTTGGCCTTGAAGATGCGGAAGACCTAATCGACGATCTCAAGCAAGCGTTTGAAAAAACACAACGCTTTATTGCTGAAGGGGAGGTTTAATAATGGCAACCTTTCGCCAGCTACATAAATTTGGTGGCAGCAGTTTAGCGAACCCTGAGTGTTACCAACGCGTGGTCAACATTCTTAGAGAATATTCATCAGCGACGGATTTGGTGGTGGTATCGGCCGCAGGCAAAACAACCAACCGCTTAATTGAGTTTGTCGAAGCGCTCGACAAAGATGGTCGTATTGCTCATGAATGCCTGCAAACCCTTCGTCAGTTTCAACTTGAACTGATTGAGGCTCTGCTTGAAGGTGAAGCCGCCTCGCAACTAACGGCAACCATTCAACAAGAATTTACCGCTTTGGGTGAGCTAACGGCTCCCTTGAGTGAAGCACAAAAAGCACAAGTACTGGGTCATGGTGAGGTTTGGTCTTCACGTTTGCTGGCGACCTTGTTGTGCCAGCATGACTTACAAGCAGTTGCTCAAGATGCGCGTGCCTTTTTACGTGCAGAAGCGGGTGCTCAACCTGAAGTTGACCGCGCACGCTCTTATCCTCTGATTAAAGAAGCCTTGGCGCAGCATGCACATTGCCGCGTGGTAATTACTGGCTTTATGGCTCAGAACTGCGAAGGCGAAACGGTACTGCTTGGTCGTAACGGTTCGGATTACTCAGCAACCGTGATTGGTGCTCTGGCTGAAGTTGAACGCGTGACAATCTGGAGTGATGTGGCGGGCGTATACAGCGCAGACCCTCGTTTGGTTTCGGATGCGTGTTTACTGCCTCTGCTTCGTCTTGATGAAGCGAGTGAGTTAGCTCGTCTTGCGGCTCCAGTGCTTCATAGCCGAACGCTACAGCCTGTCGCTCAAAGTGCTATGGACTTAAGCTTACGCTGCAGCTATCAGCCGGAGGCGGGCTCTACACAGATAGAGCGAGTATTGGCATCGGGGCGTGGTGCAAAAATCATTACTTCTTTGGATGAAGTGCTTATCGTGCAACTGACTTTTGGTCACGGCCATGATTTCGACCGTCTGGAGAGTGAAGTCCTTGAAGGGCTTAAGCGTGCTCAATTAGAGCCGCTTGCTTATGAATTAGAACCCGATCAACACTGCTTGCGCCTTGCTTACACGGAAGAGATCGCTGGTGGTGCATTAGAATATCTACAAGACCACGCGATTGAAGCTGAGATTAAACTGAAAGAAGGTTTTTCTCTGATTGCTGCAGTGGGTGCGGGTGTGACTAAGAACCCGAACCATTGCTACGGTTTCTACCAGCAGCTCAAGAGCTCGCCAGTTGAGTTTATCTCAGAAGCAAACTCAGGCTTAAGCTTGGTGGCTGTGATTCGTAAGAGTGAAACATCAAGTCTAGTGAAAGGCATTCACTCTCAGCTGTTCCAAGCGCAGAAGCGTGTTGCGATTGCCTTGTGTGGTAAGGGTAACATTGGTTCAAGCTGGTTAAGCCTGTTTGCTGAGCAAAAAGCGGAACTTGAAAAGCGTCGTGGAATGAACTTTGAATTGGTTGCGGTGGTTGATAGCCAAACCTATTGGTTCGACGATCAAGGCATTGATGCGACTTCAGTTGGTAAACGTTTTGATGATGAAGCGATTGCCAACAATGGTAACGACTGGCTAGAGCGTTTAGGTTCTATTCAGGGTTACGATGAAGCAGTAGTACTCGATGTAACTGCAAGCCCTGTGCTTGCTGCAAAATACCTACAAATTGCACAACAAGGTATCCACCTGATCTCGGCTAACAAGGTGGCAGGATCTGCATCGAGCGAGTATTACCATCAGGTACAAGATGCTTTCGCTAAGATCAGCCGCCACTGGCTGTACAACGCGACAGTGGGTGCTGGTTTACCTATCAACCACACTGTGCGAGACCTGCGTGAGAGCGGTGACGATATCATTGCGCTGTCTGGTATTTTCTCTGGCACTTTATCTTGGTTGTTTCAACAGTTTGATGGCACGGTGCCATTCAGCGAGCTGGTTGACTTAGCGTGGCAACAAGGCCTGACGGAACCGGACCCGCGTGCTGACCTTGATGGTTCAGACGTCATGCGTAAGCTGGTGATTCTGGCGCGTGAATCGGGTTTGGATATTGAACCTGAAAACGTCAAAGTCGAATCGTTAGTACCTGCAGAGTTGCAAGAGCTATCGGTGGATGATTTCTTTGATAAGGCTTCTGTGCTGAGCGAAGAGTTAGCTGAGCGTTTGGAAAAAGCGCACTCTCAACAGAAAGTTCTACGTTACGTAGCGCGTTTGGAGAAGAACGGTAAGGCAACCGTAGGCGTTGAAGCACTGTCTAAAGAGCATGCTCTGGCGAACCTGTTGCCTTGCGATAATATCTTTGCGATTGAGAGCAAATGGTACAAAGATAATCCATTGGTGATCCGTGGCCCAGGTGCAGGGCGTGAAGTCACTGCTGGTGCAATTCAATCTGACTTAAACAGAATGTCTAGCCTGTTTTGACTTTCAGATCGGTTGGTTTAGTGTCTAAATAGCATACTATTCACTAAGATAAATAAGGCTGAAAGCACGATGTGTTTGTCAGCCTTTTTTCTACATTATTTCTGCTTTGCGACCCATCTAACGACTTGAGTTTTATTCACGATCTACTTGAGAAAAATTCATAATGGATCTGTTGACATTAAATCGTATTCAATACATTCTACAGACATATAGACGTCTAAACGTCGTTTAAGGATTTGAGTTTTAGTGGTTGCTTTTGCCACAGGGAGAGTAAGATGGGATACACACACGCTAGTCATATCGACGCTTTAAATCAGAATATCGCTGAGCTTTCTGACAACATCAATGTGTCATTTGAGTTTTTTCCACCAAGCAGTGAGAAGATGGAAGAGACCTTGTGGAACTCTGTTCACCGTCTTAAAACACTTCAACCAAAATTTGTATCGGTAACTTACGGTGCAAACTCGGGTGAACGTGACCGTACCCACTCAATCATTAAAGAAATTAAGAACCAAACGGGTCTAGTGGCAGCACCACACCTCACATGTATTGATGCGAGCCGCGAAGAGTTGATTCAAATTGCCGACGACTACTGGGCAAATGGTATTGAAAGCATTGTTGCGTTGCGTGGTGACATCCCAGCAGGCGGCGGTGCGCCAGAGATGTACGCATCTGATCTAGTCGAGCTACTTAAATCTCGCCACGATTTTGATATCTCAGTAGCGGCATTCCCTGAGGTTCACCCTGAAGCAAAAAGCGCTCAATCTGACCTAATTAACCTAAAGCGTAAAGTGGATGCCGGTGCTAACCGTGCCATCACTCAGTTCTTCTTCGATGTAGAAAGCTACCTACGTTTTCGTGACCGTTGTGTGGCGGCTGGTGTTGATGTTGAGATTGTTCCGGGCATCTTACCTGTTTCTAACTTCAAACAAGCGTCTCGTTTCGCTGCGATGAATAACGTAAAAGTACCGGGCTGGATGGCGAAGCAATTCGAAGGCTTGGATGATGATCCAACGACTCGCCAGTTAGTCGGTGCGAGCCAAGCGATCGATATGGTTCGTACGCTGAGCCGTGAAGGTGTGAAAGACTTCCACTTCTACACGCTAAACCGTGCAGAAATGACCTACGCACTTTGCCATACTCTAGGTGTTCGCCCACAAGTTGCTGCGCTGTAATTAAGCTTCAGCCTTGTTAAAGCGCTATTTGCTGTAAATCTCAAATCCGATAGATACAAAAAAGGCTTGGACTCTAAGAGTTCAAGCCTTTTGCTTTTCTAGCGTCTAACTTAACTTAAGCAAGAGCACCAAGTTCAAGCAGTACTTCGTCCGCCCAAACAATCCATGCTTCACGGATAAGTAGGTTACGACGAAGCGTTAAACGCTCTAGGCGTGCTTGCTTGTCTAGTGTAGATGGCGTTGCGTAGTAAGCCGCTTCGATTTCTTTGTAGTGAGAAACCAGTTTGCGAGACTCTTCAACTAGCTCAGCAAGTTGTACACGGTAAGCGTCAGCAGGTTGTACAGCACAAGCCATTAGCTTAGCTGAGAACTCGTCACGAACGGTTGGGTGTGCAGTTGGCTGTTCAAACCATTCACCTAGCGCGCCACGGCCAGCGTCAGTGATAGAGTAAACTTTACGATCAGGTTTGCCTTCTTGAGGCTCAAGCACGCAAGTTACCTGGTCGTTCTGAGCCATTTTATTTAGCTCGCGGTAAACTTGTTGGTGGCTAGCTTTCCAGAAGTAACCAATGCTTGAGGAGAATTCTTTTGTGATATCGTAACCAGTAGCATCGCGTGTACTTAAAACGGTTAGAATTACGTGTGGTAATGACATGTCTGAAATCCAAATGGTAAACAGTAAACAAATACTTAGACAACAAGTGTGCTTCTAGTGGCACGTTATATTGGTTATGTCTAAGTAGCACCAACTCGGCGGTTGGTTATGTCACCTTACAAAGCCGTTTATCACCTAGGTTGACCAGTTTATAGGTCAAGTTGCTGCAGATTATTTTTTTGGAGTGTTTCCGCAGCGGAGCAGTAGTATATCTAAATAATAAGCATAAAGTAGAATACATGGACAAAATAACCCAAAAAACTGACAAAATACTTACTAGTGGTTATCTGGTGAAATAAAAAGGCCGCACATGGCGACCTTTTGTTCTTTTTTTAGATGTAAATGCTGATCAGGTTATAGTAGGAATCACTAATTAACCAGTATTTCGCATACCTGCTGCAATACCTGCAATCGTCACCATTAGTGCTTCTTCTAGCTCTGCTGGTGGTGTTTCACACTTACGAGTACGGTAAAGCAGTTCCGCTTGAAGCATGTTTAGTGGCTCAACGTAGATGTTGCGAAGGCGAATCGATTCAAGTCCCCAAGGGTCACTCTGCATCAGGTTCTCGTTGTTCTCTACATTTAGTACCGCTTTGATGTCTTTTTGCAGCTGTTCACGCAGTAACTCACCTAACGGCAGCAGTTCTTTATCAACAAGGCGTTGGTCGTAGTACTTCGCAATTTCCATGTTGCACTTCGAGTACACCATTTCCAGCATACCTAGACGAGTAGAAAAGAATGGCCATTCGCGACACATCTCTTCAAGCAGCGCTTGATGGCCTTGATCTACGGAGTATTGGATTGCTTCACCTGCACCTAACCATGCTGGAAGTACCAAACGGTTTTGGCTCCAAGAGAAGATCCATGGAATCGCACGTAGGCTTTCTACGCCACCGTTCGGGTTACGTTTTGCTGGGCGAGAACCGAGTGGCAGTTTGCCGAGCTCTAGCTCTGGTGTCGCTTGACGGAAGTAAGGTACAAATTTCTCTTCGCCACGAACCACGTTACGGTAAGCCTCACAAGAAACTTGAGAAAGCACTTCCATTAGATCGCGCCACTCTTGCTTTGGCTCAGGTGGCGGCAGAAGGTTTGCTTCTAGAATCGCACTTGCGTATAGGTTGAAACTGTTTACGGCAACATCTGGCAAGCCAAGTTTAAAGCGGATCATTTCGCCTTGCTCTGTTACACGTAAGCCGCCTTTCAAGCTCTTAGGTGGCTGAGAAAGAAGTGCAGCATGCGCTGGAGCACCACCACGACCAACCGTACCACCACGACCGTGGAATAGAGTCAGTTCAATGCCTTCTTCTTCACAAACCTTAACCAGCTTGTCCATTGCGTCGTATTGCGCCCACCCTGCAGACATTACGCCAGCATCTTTTGCTGAGTCAGAATATCCGATCATCACCATTTGGTGGTTCTGGATAAAGCCACGGTACAAATCGATGCTCATTAGCTGTTTCATTACTGCTTCTGAGTTGTTCAAGTCGTCCAGCGTTTCGAACAATGGACATACGTCCATGCGGTACGGGCAACCACATTCTTGCAGCAGCAAGTGAACAGCCAGCACATCCGATGCTGTACGAGCCATAGAAATTACGTAAGCACCAAAGGCTTCGCGAGGTTGAGCAGCAACGACCTTACAGGTGTCTAAAACCTCTTTGACTTGTTCAGATGGCTCCCAGTCGCGTGGTAGCAGTGGGCGTTTTGAGCTTAATTCATTGGTTAAGAAAGCAATCTTGTCTTGCTCGCTCCACTGGTCGTAATCGCCAATGCCTAGGTAGCGAGTCAGTTCAGATAGGACATCTGAGTGACGTGTACTTTCTTGACGAACATCGAGACGAACTAAATGCACACCGAATGCTTTTAGGCGACGTAGGGTATCAAGCAGAGAACCATCCGCGATTACGCCCATGCCACATTCGTGCAGCGATTGGTAACACGCGTAAAGTGGTGTCCAAAGTTGGTCGATGTTCTGCAGTGTTTCTTTCTTCGGTACTTCAGCATCATGCAGTTTTGCGTCAAGCACTTCTAGCGTGTTGTTCAGCAGAGTGCGTAGGCTCTTAAGGATTGCACGGTAAGCTTCGTGCTCATCGCCAGCCAATTCACGAACGGCATCATTACACTTCGTCATCGACAGTTCGGTAATCAGCTCGTTCACGTCACCTAGGTACAGATCAGCGGCTTTCCAGCGAGATAGGCGCAGTACTTCTTTGGTGATGGTGTGCGTTACGAATGGGTTACCATCGCGGTCGCCACCCATCCAAGATGAGAAGTGAACTGGGCGTGCATCGATTGGTAGGCCTTCACCAAGGTAACCTTTTAGTCGGCCATCCATATCACGTAGGAAATCAGGCACGGCTTCCCATAGAGAGTTTTCTACAACCGCAAAGCCCCACTTAGCTTCATCAAGTGGTGTCGGGCGTTGCTGACGAATCACATCAGAGTGCCAACCTTGAGCGATAAGCTGCTCTAGGCGACGTTCTGTTTTCACGCGCTCTTTGTGTGATAGGTCGCTTAATTCCAATTTAGACAGACACTCGTTGATCTTAACCAGCTTGTTGATCATGGTTCGACGAGTGATTTCTGTTGGGTGAGCGGTCAAAACGAGTTCAATGTTCAGGTCGCGAACGGCTTGAGCCGCGTCTAGCTTGCTGATGTCATTTTGATTTAGTTTAGAAAATAGAGATTGCAGCACGTCTGGTTCGCAAACATGCTCCTCACAGTGGCGAGAGATGGTGTGGTATTGCTCTGCCATGTTGGTGAGGTTGAGAAATTGGTTAAATGCACGAGCAACAGGAGTGAGTTGTTCGTTCGGCAGGTTTTTGATTTCTTCAACTAGGCTGTCACGGTCAGCTTTGTTGCCTGCGCGGGCGGATTTGGAAAGTTTACGGATAGTCTCCACTTTCTCTAAGATAACGTCACCATGTGCATCTTGGATTGTGTTACCTAGCAAGCGTCCCAGCATGCTTACGTTACTCTTGAGAGCGGCGTATTTCTCGTTCATTGTCATCCTGCCTCGTAAAAAAATTACATCCATTGTTCCTTGTTAAGTACACAATCTAGCGAAAAGTGCTGTATCTAGTCAAATAAAGCATTCTAAGTTTGCAATTATTAGGTTTAAAAATGCGGGAGAAGTAAATTTTTCAAAACTTAGAGAAAAAGTGAAATTTAATTACAAGATCAGGCTGTGTCAGGGATAACAGAATAAAAGCCACCTTTTTGGGTGGCTTATATACGAAAATATTGGAAGGGAAGTAATAACTAGAAACAATATTTACGGATCGATTTACTCAGAACATCAATTGTTGGGTCAATAAAATCGAAGCTTAAGAACTCATCCGGTTGGTGAGCTTGGTCAATTGAGCCTGGACCTAACACCAAGGTTGGACATAACTCTTGAAGGAAAGGTGCTTCAGTACAGTAGTTCACGGTTTGCGATTCAATTTCACAAACTGATTCCATGCCACCAATAAATGGATGGTCGTGCTGGCACTCATAACCCGGGATTGGCTCATGCAGGGGAGTAATCTCAATTCTGCCCGGCCATTTTGCTTCTACTTCTTTAAGCGCGCTACGCAGCATGTTATCCAAGCCATCTAAGCTAATGCCCGGTAAAGGACGAACATCATAGTGCAGCTCACAACACCCACAGATACGGTTGGCGCTGTCGCCACCGTGGATATGACCAAGGTTTAGGGTCGGGCTTGGAATTGCAAAACCCGGGTGGTGGTACTCCTTGACTAACTTGTCACGCAGCTGCATTAAAGCAAACAGCACTTCATGCATGATCTCGATGGCGTTGACGCCTAATGCCGGATCAGAAGAGTGGCCTGACTTACCCGTTACTCGCACAGCATTAGCGACATGGCCTTTATGACCACGAATCGGCACGAGGCTGGTTGGCTCACCAATGATGCAGTAGTCCGGTTTAAATGGCGCATTCTCAGTGAAATGACGTGCACCCAACATAGTGGTTTCTTCGTCACAGGTTGCTAATACATAGAGCGGCTTGGTCTGTTTGCTCCAATCCATCTTCTTCGCGGCTTCATAAACGAAAGCGAAAAAGCCTTTCATATCGGCGGTGCCTAATCCGTAGAAGCGGTTGTTGTGTTCTGTTAGTGCGTGAGGATCGAAATTCCAACGTCCTTCATCGAATGGCACCGTATCGCTGTGTCCTGCAAGCAATAAGCCGCCTTCTCCAGAACCCATCTTTGCGACCATATTATGCTTGCCGGGTTCGACCTCTACCACCTCAACACTAAAGCCTACGTCTTTAAACCATTGAGCCATTTTTTCGATCACTTTCTCGTTGCCATGATCCCAGCTTGGATCGGTGGAGCTAATGGAGTCGGTGGAAATTAGGCCTTTATAGACCTCAAGAAAACTCGGTAATTGCATAATAACTTCACTTCTACTATTGACAGGAAAACCATAAGTCGGTAAAACACATATTAAATCATATTTAATGCATAAGAAATCAAATAAAGCTAAAAATTAAGTATGAATAGTCAAATTTGAAATGTAACTTACCTCAAGAATGGATGTGTTGAGATGTTGAAAACCACGATCATTGGCGCAAGCGGCTACACAGGAGCAGAACTGGCTCTAATGATAAACAGACACCCTGAGCTCACGCTATCAGGTTTATATGTCTCAGCCAATAGTGTAGACGCGGGCAAACCTATCGCGGCACTGCACGGTAAGTTAGCTGGCCTGATTGATATGCCAGTGCAACCTTTAACAAATCCGGAAGAAGTGGCTAAACAGTCTGATGTGATTTTCTTAGCCACTGCACACGAGGTAAGTCACGACCTAGCGCCAATCTTCCTTGAGAACGATTGCCAAGTGTTCGACCTATCGGGTGCATTCAGAGTTAAAGGCGAAAACTTCTATCAAGAGTTTTACGGTTTTGAACATCAACACGAACAATGGCTAGACAAAGCGGCTTACGGTTTAGCTGAATGGAACGAACAAGAAATCAAAGAGGCTCAACTTGTCGCCGTCGCGGGTTGTTACCCAACGGCATCACAGCTGGCGATTAAGCCTTTGGTTGAAGCGAAGCTACTGGATGAGAATCAATGGCCGGTGATTAACGCGACCAGTGGTGTCACTGGAGCAGGCCGCAAGGCGAGTATGGTCAACAGCTTCTGCGAAGTAAGCCTGCAAGCTTATGGTGTATTCAACCACCGTCATCAACCTGAAATGGCTGCACATCTAGGATGTGATGTGATTTTCACCCCGCACCTAGGCAACTTTAAGCGTGGCATTTTAGCGACCATTACCATGAAACTGGCTGACGGTGTGACAGAACAACAGATACAAGAGGCCTTCGAGCAAGCTTATCAAGGTAAACCAGCTGTGAGATTACTCGAAGAGACATTACCAAGAATTCAAGATGTAGAACAAACACCTTTCTGCGATTTAGGCTGGAAGGTACAAGGTCAGCACATCATCGTTGTTTCAGCGATTGATAACTTATTAAAGGGTGCATCTAGTCAAGCGATGCAGTGTTTAAATTTACGTTATGGTTTTGCACCATTAACTGCGTTAGTGTAAGGAAATCTAGATATGAGCCTTAATAATCAACCATTAATCATGAAGTTAGGTGGCGCTGCGCTATCTTGTGGTGAAACACTTAGCAAGTTATTTGGTGCGATTTCAGCTTACCAACAGCAGGCACAGCGACCAATCGTGATTGTTCACGGCGGTGGTTACCTTGTTGATGATTTGATGAATAAGTTGAACCTTGAAACCGTTAAGAAAGAAGGGCTACGTGTTACTCCTTATGATCAGATTCCTTTGATCGCTGGTGCGCTAGCGGGCACGGCCAACAAATTGCTTCAAGGTCAGGCGATTAAAGACGGCATCAATGCCGTTGGTTTGAGCCTAGCAGATGGTGGTCTATGTAAAGTCAGCGAACTAAACCCTGAATTGGGTGCAGTAGGTAAAGCTGAGCCGGGCGACTCAACCGTCCTGCAAGCGATTCTTAATGCTGGTGCACTGCCAATCATTAGCTCGATTGGTTTGACTGAGCAAGGCCAACTGATGAACGTTAATGCAGACCAAGCTGCAGTTGCTGTAGCTGGCGCGCTTGATGCTGAACTGGTACTGCTTTCTGATGTCAGTGGTGTGTTAGATGGTAAAGGCCACCTGATTCCAAGCCTTAATCAGCAACAAGCCGATGACCTTATTAAAGGTAAAGTGATTACCGATGGCATGATCGTGAAAGTACAAGCTGCACTAGAAGCGGCTAATGACCTAGGACGACCAATTGAAGTTGCAACCTGGCGATACCCAGACAAGCTGACACAACTTTTTGCAGGTAAGAGCATAGGAACACAGTTTTTACCTCAGTAGACCTCACTACGAGTTACTACTAAAGAATTTAGATAAACAGATTAAACATATAATTATTAAAGTGATTTCCAACGCTGACCGCCATGTGCAGTATGGAAACTAGGAGAAAGAAAATGAGCAAAGTTAACGTAAAGAAAGTTGTAGTAGCCTACTCTGGCGGTCTAGACACATCAGTAATCATCCCATGGTTGAAAGAGAACTATGACTGCGAAGTTATCGCATTTGTTGCTGATGTAGGCCAAGGCGATGAAGAGCTGATTGGAATCGAAGAGAAAGCAAAAGCTTCTGGTGCGTCTGAGTGTTACATCGCTGACCTTAAAGAAGAGATGGTGGCAGATTACATCTACCCAACGCTTAAAACAGGTGCTTACTACGAAGGTAAATACTTGTTAGGTACTTCAATGGCTCGTCCAATCATTGCGAAAGCTCAGGTTGAAGTTGCACGTAAAGTAGGTGCAGACGCTCTATGTCACGGTTGTACAGGTAAGGGTAATGACCAAGTTCGTTTTGAAGGTGCATTTGCTGCACTAGCACCAGACCTACACGTAATTGCACCTTGGCGTGAATGGGATCTAGTAAGTCGTGAAGAGTGTCTAGATTACCTCGCAGAGCGTAACATCCCTTGTACGGCTTCTCTTACCAAGATTTACTCGCGTGATGCAAACGCATGGCATATCTCTACAGAAGGTGGTGTTCTAGAAAACACATGGAACGCACCTGATGAAGATTGCTGGGCTTGGACTGTAGACCCAGAGCAAGCGCCAAACGAATCTGAAACAGTGACGCTTAAAGTTGAAAAAGGCGAAGTGGTTGCGGTTGATGGCGAAACAATGACGCCATACAACGCTCTGGTTTACCTAAACGAGAAGGGTGCTAAACACGGTGTTGGTCGTATCGATATCGTAGAGAACCGTCTTGTTGGTATGAAGTCTCGTGGTTGTTACGAAACTCCAGGTGGCACAATCATGATGGAAGCACTACGTGCAGTAGAGCAACTGGTTCTTGATAAAGCAGCATTTGAATTCCGTGAAGAGTTGGGTGTTAAAGCTTCTCACCTTGTATACGATGGCCGTTGGTTCACTCCGCTATGTAAGTCAATTCTTGCAGCAACAGATGAGCTAGCACAAGACGTGAATGGTGAAGTGGTTATCAAACTTTACAAAGGCCATGCAACGGTGACTCAGAAGCGTTCTGACAACAGCCTGTACTCAGAAGAGTTTGCAACCTTTGGCGAAGATGAAGTTTACGACCAAAGCCACGCTGAAGGTTTCATCCGTCTTTACTCGCTATCAAGCCGTATCCGTGCTCTGAATAGCCAAAAGTAATCCGAACAATGAGTTAGTGAGCTAGCCTTTAGCGAAAGGTTGAAGGCCAGTAAACAGACATTATTATGCAAAGCCCATTTACTATTGATTAGTGAGTGGGCTTTTTGCTTTCTGTTTGTTTAATAAATCAGCTTCGGTTTTTACTGTCGAATGGCATATAATTCGCGCTCCACGCTGAAAATAATCAATGGAATGAACTTCTGGTGAATAAATATGTGAAAATAATGAATTAATACTTTATTTTCATTTTGAATTGCCGTAAGTTTAAACCATCAGAAAAATACTGAATCTTAATCAGAATTATCATTTGCAAAAAACAGTGAGCACTGTGCAATTAGGAGATACACAATGGCATTATGGGGCGGTAGATTTACCCAAGCAGCAGACACCCGGTTCAAAGATTTTAACGATTCTCTTCGTTTTGATTACCGATTGGCTGAGCAAGACATTGTGGGCTCTATTGCCTGGTCAAAGGCTCTACAATCGGTCAATGTTCTAACAGAAGAAGAACAGCAAAGACTAGAGCTTGCACTGAACGAGCTAAAACTCGAGGTGATGGAAGATCCTGAACAGATCTTACGTTCTGATGCAGAAGATATTCACAGCTGGGTTGAGCAGCAACTTATCGGCAAAGTCGGTGATTTGGGCAAAAAACTGCATACTGGCCGTTCTCGTAATGACCAAGTAGCGACCGACCTTAAACTATGGTGTCGTCAACAAGGCAACCAACTGCTACTCGCGCTTGACCGTCTGCAAAGCCAAATGGTGAATGTTGCTTCTCAGCATCAAGAAACCGTGCTTCCTGGCTACACTCACTTGCAACGTGCTCAGCCGGTAACTTTTGCTCACTGGTGCTTGGCTTACGTTGAAATGCTTGAGCGTGATTACTCGCGTTTGAATGATGCGATTAAGCGTCTAGATACATGTCCGCTGGGTTCTGGTGCCCTTGCAGGAACTGCTTACCCGATGGACCGTGAAGAGTTAGCTCACAACTTAGGTTTCCGTCGTGCAACGCGCAACTCTCTAGATTCAGTTTCTGACCGTGATCATGTGATGGAGCTGATGTCGATCGCTTCTATTTCAATGCTTCACCTTTCACGTCTTGCAGAAGATATGATTTTCTACAACTCAGGTGAATCGAACTTCATCGAGTTAGCGGATACCGTGACGTCAGGTTCATCTCTGATGCCACAGAAGAAAAACCCGGATGCGCTCGAACTTATCCGTGGCAAAACTGGCCGTGTTTATGGTTCATTAGCCGCAATGATGATGACAGTGAAAGCCCTGCCTTTGGCGTACAACAAAGATATGCAAGAAGATAAAGAAGGTCTGTTCGACGCTTTAGACACTTGGAATGATTGTATGGAAATGGCTGCTCTTTGTTTTGACGGCATTAAAGTGAACGGCGAACGTACACTTGAAGCAGCGAAACAAGGCTACGCGAACTCAACTGAATTGGCTGATTACCTAGTAGCTAAAGGCATTCCTTTCCGTGAAGCTCACCATATTGTTGGTGTGACGGTAGTGGCGGCGATTGCTAAAGGCTGTGCATTAGAAGAGTTAACCATCGCAGAGATGAAAGAGTTCTCTGAGGTAATTGAAGAGGATGTGTATGACATCCTGACCATTGAATCGTGTCTTGAAAAACGTAGCGCGCTAGGCGGTGTATCACCACAGCAAGTGGCTTACGCGGTTGACCAAGCTGAGAAGCGTTTATCACAGCGTGACACTTCCATCGTGAAGGTTCGTCCTGCTCGTCTGACGGATATTGAAGCGTTGGAAGGCATGGTGGCCTACTGGGCGAACATGGGTGAAAACCTACCTCGTTCTCGTAATGAACTGGTGCGTGATATTGGCTCGTTTGCTGTTGCAGAACATCATGGTGAGGTGACCGGTTGTGCCTCACTCTATGTGTATGATTCTGGTTTAGCGGAAATTCGCTCGCTCGGTGTTGAGGCTGGGTGGCAAGGTCAAGGGCAGGGTACCGCGATTGTGCAGCACTTGGTTGATAAAGCACGACAAATGGCCATTAAGAAGGTGTTTGTGCTGACTCGTACTCCAGAGTTCTTTATGAAGCATGACTTCTTACCGACATCAAAATCTCTGCTGCCAGAGAAGGTGCTGAAAGATTGTGATCAGTGCCCTCGTCAACACGCGTGTGATGAAGTGGCCTTGGAAGTGAACTTGGTAGAGCAGATCATCGCTAAGGTTAATGTTGCATAAAGCATTGATTTTATAGTCCCTAAAAAAAAGATCAAAAAATTGATCTTTTTTGGGAACAAATTAAGAAAAGTCCGGTCTATTAAAGTACCACTGCTTTTTCTTAGAATTTTCTAAGAAAGCCCTAGAATCGATTGGTTCTGGGGCTTTTTTCTATCTGCTGTTTGGGAAATGATGATGGCTTGCTAAGTCAGGTCATTTTATTGGGTATCTAGCCTTTATCGCTTATCTAGTCTTTATCACTTATTTAGCAAAGTCTCTCTGTTAGCGCTTTTTGTTCCTTAAAGGCAGCACGACAAATTTCATTATCCCATGTAACGACAGCAAGCCACTGAATGCGAAAGCGGCCATCATCAAAGCGATGGCATTGATGGTTTTTGGGTCTTCTTTGAAAAACAACCACCATGCTCCCCAACTTAAAATCGACAACACCATCAGCTGATTCATGCAGCGCTGGCAGCGGCCGAGTTTGTTACGGATTTTTTCACTTTTATTGCAATGAATGCATGTCATCTTGGGTTTGATTCGCGTTATGCTTGTTGCCTTGATAATAACACGTCACAAGATATTGGATCACGGTGACACAGAGAGAGAAAGTCGATGATTGAGCGCCAAGAAACCAAACAACGCATGAGCCGTATTGTTAAACACAACGGCACTATCTACCTATGTGGCCAAGTGTGTGCTGATGCAACAAAAGACATCACTGAGCAAACACAAACGATGCTGGATAAAGTGGAAGCCCTACTTGAGCAAGCGGGTAGCGACAAAGAACATATGCTGTCAGCAACGATTTACTTGAAAGACATGAAAGATTTCCAAGAAATGAATGCAGTTTGGGATGCATGGGTTCCAGAAGGTCACGCTCCAGCTCGCGCATGTGTGACTGGCGACATGGCTCGTGAAGCACTACTTGTTGAGATCTCTGTGATTGCTGCTGAGAAGTAATAGCTAAGCCTTTAGCGACAAGCAATGGCTTCAAGAGATTCCAGATACCTCGTCCCTCGGTTCTGGAATGACGGTTAAGTTTTGGTTTAACTGATGCGTCACTTTGGTCTGCTTCAGCTTAGGTGGGTTTTGAAAATCACCGTCATTCCCGAAAGCGACGAAGGAGCGTAATCAGGAATCTATAATTTGCTCGTGGCCAAAAACAAAAAGGAAAGCCAATGGCTTTCCTTTTTAGTATCTAGCGTTTGCTCATTGCTAACGATAGCCTGAGATTAACAACCAGGGCCACAATCTAGACAGTGTTTCACCATCTCTGGACCAAGGTGCAGTTTCGCATTCAGGTCACGTAGCGCTGTTCGTACACCTTCTTCAATTACTGGGTGGTAAAATGGCATATCCAACATTTCAGAAACCGTCATCTTTTTCTGGTGTGCCCATGCGAGTAAGTGAGCCAAATGTTCTGCGTTTGGTCCCATCATCTCAGCACCAAGGAAACGGCCTGTACCTTGCTCGCCGTAAACGTGCAGAATACCTTTGTTGCGTAGCATCACTCGTGAACGACCTTGGTTCTCGAAAGACACTTCACCTGTTGCGAAACAACCACATGTGCCTAAGCGGGTTATGATCTCTTTGTATGTTTCACCCACCATCGCGATTTGTGGGTCAGAGAATACCGCAGAGATTTTAGAGCGGCGTAAGCCTGCGCGAATCTCAGGGAAGCGACCTGCATTATCACCCGCAATACGTGCTTGGTCAGCTGCTTCATGTAGCAGAGGCAGTTGGTTACTTGCGTCACCAGCAATAAAGACTGATGGTAGCGATGTTTGTAGCGTGTAGTGGTCGGCGATTGGCACACCACGTTCATCAAGCTCTAGAGAGGTATTCTCTAGGCCAAGCTTATCAGTGTTAGGACGACGGCCTGTTGCTGCCAGCACATACTCAACGATGTTAGTTTCTAGTTCACCTTGCTTATTGATGAACTGGATTTCGACGCGATCTTCACCTGATTCTGTGGTAATGCGCTTCATGCTTTCAATTTTCACATCAGCATCAAGGTAGAACTCTTCATTGAAGGCTTTATCTGCATACGCCATGATCTCTGGGTCGGTTACTGGACCCACTTGACCACCCAAACCGAACAGTTTGGTCTTCACACCTAAGCGATGCAGTGACTGACCAAGCTCTAGGCCAATAACGCCTGGGCCAAATACCGCAACCGACTCTGGTAAATCATCCCAGCTGAACACGTCATCGTTAATGATTAGGCGGTCACCAAGTTCATTCCAAACTGCAGGGTATGCAGGGCGAGAGCCGGTCGCGATAACAATACGCTTAGCGGTGACAACCGTGTGGTCATCGATTTGTAGCGTGTTGTCGTCTAAGAACTTTGCGTAGCCAGAGATCTTGTCTTGCTCTGGGATTTCATCAACACCTTCTAAAACAAAACCAACAAAACGGTCACGTTCAAATTTCACTCGGTCCATCACTTCACGGCCGTTAATCACGATATCACCTTGTGGGTGAACGCCAAAAGCCGGAGCTTTCTCGATGTGATGTACACTTTCTGCAGCTGCAATAAGCAGTTTAGATGGCATACAACCAACACGAGCACAGGTTGTACCGTAAGGGCCGCCTTCAATCATCACGACACTGTCAGTGTGTGCTTTTGCAGCGCGGTAAGAACCTAGACCTGCCGTACCGCCCCCGATAACTGCTACATCTACATTGACTTGTTTCATAATAATTTTCTCGCAATGGCTAAATTTAGTGTGAACGAACCCCTCCAACTCTGGTGATTTTGTTGAGAGTCAGGATTGCGGTTCAGTTTTGTGATTCTGTTTTATTAGGTTTAGCTTGTGATTCAGCTTTTTGTTACTCACTGCTTCTTGTTACTAACTATAGGTTAGTTAAAAGTTGGCGAGTCAGAAGCTGTATCTTTTTCCAAAGCTCAGATAAGAGTGGTTTGGAATAGCTAACCCACAAGAGGGTGGGTTAGCGGGTATTACTAAGCTATTTAATTACTTAGGTTATTTAATTGCTAAGCGTTTATTAGCGACTAAGTGATTAGCCTAAGAAAGTTTCTAGTTCTTCGCTACCACCGATGTGTTTGCCACCGATGAATACTTGAGGAACGGTAGTGCGACCAGAGATTGCACGTAAGCTTACTGTTGTTGCGTCTTTACCTAGAACCACTTCTTCGTAGTTTAGACCTTTGTCGATTAGGTTCTGTTTTGCTTTCATACAGAAAGGACAGCCTGGCTTAGTGAATACTGTGATTGACTCTTGCTCTTTGTGTTCAGGAGCAAGGTAGTTAAGCATAGTATCAGCATCAGAAACCTTGAACGGGTCGCCTGGTACGTCTTCTTCGATGAACATTTTTTCTACCACGCCGTTTTTAACCAGCATGCTGTAGCGCCATGAACGTTTGCCAAAGCCGATGTCGTTTTTCTCAACTAGCATACCCATGCCGTCTGTGAAGTCGCCGTTGCCATCTGGGATGAATGTGATTTTTTCAGCTTCTTGGTCTGCTTTCCATGCGTTCATTACGAACGTATCGTTTACAGAAACACAAAGGATGTCATCAACACCGTTTTCTTTGAATACAGAGTGCAGCTCGTTGTAACGAGGTAGGTGGCTTGAAGAACATGTTGGTGTAAACGCACCTGGTAGGCTGAATACGATAACTGTCTTGTCTTTGAATAGCTCTTCCGTCGTTACGTTAACCCATGCATCACCTTGGCGAGTTGGGAATGTTACTTGAGGGATTGATTGACCTTCTTTAGATGCAAACATATTGATTTCCTTAAATAGTATTTTAATTTTGTTCTATCAGAGCTTAACGTTTTTCTTTGCTCTGTTTCGTTTCGTTGAGCCCATTATTAGATAAATCCTTTGATAGCTCTAATCGTTTGATGTTATGGTTTTGATAGGTAAATTCTATCAAGAGCATTTTTCTTTTAAATGTTTCTATTAAAACCCTTGTTCTTATTAAAACCTGAGGTAAGAGACTGAGCATGAACATTCGTGACTTTGAATACTTGGTGGCGCTCGCTGAGCACAAACATTTTCGAAAAGCAGCAGAAGCGTGCTTTGTAAGTCAGCCGACATTGAGCGGTCAAATACGCAAACTGGAAGATGAAATTGGACTTCAGTTAACCGAGCGTAGCCCAAGGAAGGTAATATTTACAGAATCAGGTTTACAACTTGTTGAGCAAGCCAAGCGCATTCTCAACGAGGTAAAGACGTTTAAAGATATGGCAAGTGGACACGGTGAAGCGATGACGGGGCCGATGCACATTGGTTTTATCCCGACCGTTGGCCCGTACATTTTGCCTAAGATCATTCCTTATCTAAAAGAGAGTTTCCCAGACCTTGAGCTTTATCTGCACGAAGCGCAGACACATCAGTTAGTGAGCCAGTTAGAAGATGGCAAGCTTGATTGCTTGGTGCTGGCTGCGGTAGATGAAACGGCGGCGTTCAAAGAGATTGATGTCTATGACGAACCATTAAGCGTTGCCGTACCGTGTGATCATGAATGGGCACAGCAGGACGCTGTCGATATGTTGCAATTAAATGGACAAACCGTGCTTGCACTGGGCGATGGTCACTGCTTACGAGACCAAGCCTTGGGCTTCTGTTTTGCTGCGGGTGCAAAAGATGATGAGCGCTTTAAAGCGACCAGCTTAGAAACGCTGCGTAACATGGTAGCGGCAGGGGCGGGCATTACCTTGTTACCTCAGTTATCGGTTCCAAAGGAAAAACAAAAAGATGGTGTGTGTTACGTGCCAGCGGTGAATCCAACACCTTCACGTCGCATTGTTGTTGCCTACCGACCGGGCTCTCCGCTAAAGGGGCGTTTTGAACAACTGGCTGAGGCTATCCGAACTCAATTGGAAAAAACGGCTTAGCACTCGAGTTTAGAGTGGAGTTCGTTCAGATGTAGATATAAAAAAAGGGTTGATATGAATTCATATCAACCCTTTTTTGTTGGTTCATCTTACTAAGTTCAACAAACCCTAGCTAGAATAGCTCTTCTACTGCTTCGCCTGATGACGTTGAGTAGATGTCATCATTGAAACGTTCAGTGATGTACTCAGTTGGCTCTGTGCCTTTCTCGAAGTACTCGAACATTGATGAGCTATCGAACTTATTAGTCAGTAAGCCAGTTTCACGGTCGATACGAACACGAACGATGTTCTCCGGAATCTCTTTACGCTCAGCAGGAACGCCCGCTAACGCCGTACCCATGAAATCAACCCATGCAGGCTCTGCCGTTTTAGCGCCCGCTTCGGCACCGGTAATCTGGCTCTTGCCAAGGTTAGAGTTCGCTTTAGTTCGACCTAGGTTACGGTTGTGGTTATCAAAACCAACCCATACCGTTGCCACCATGCCAGGGCCGTAGCCGCTGTACCATGTATCTTTCGAGTCATTGGTTGTACCGGTTTTACCGCCAATGTCACGACGCTTCAACGGCTGAGCTCGCCAACCTGTACCATTCCAACCTGTGCCAGCACTCCAGTCACCGCCGCCCCAGATGTTGCTGTACATCATTTCGCGAACAAGGAATGCGTTCTGCTCAGAGATGACTTGAGGCGCGTATTGCACTTTGGCATCCACATCTTGCTCTGCAAACTCATCGGCCATTGGGTCTGTGGCAACCTTATGATCGCAATTGTCCTTACAAACCACTTTTGGTGTCGCTTCGAATTCAGTCTCACCAAATGGCGTTTCAATGCGGCTGATGTAGAAAGGTTCAACGTAGTAGCCGCCATTAGCGAATACTGAGTAACCTTGAGCTACCTTCATTGGCGTTAAGCTACCCGCACCTAGAGCAATGGTTTCAGAGCGAGGTACTTCGTCAATATCAAAACCAAAACGAGTTAGGTAGTTACGAGTATCATCTAAGCCAACTTCACGCAGCACACGCACAGCCATTACGTTTTTAGATTGAGCTAAGCCAATACGTAAACGCGTAGGACCCACGTAGGTCGGTGGTGAGTTCTTTGGTCGCCATGCGGTACCTTGGCTCTTATCCCATTGATTGATAGGCGCATCGTTGATCAGTGATGCTAACGTTAGGCCTTTATCAATCGCCGCTGAGTAGATAAATGGTTTGATACCAGAACCCACCTGACGGATAGATTGCGTCGCACGGTTGAATTTGTTGTGAACAAAGTTAAAGCCACCCACCATCGACAATACTGCGCCGTTGTTCGGGTTCATTGCAACAAAAGCAGTGTTCGCATTGGGTACTTGGCTTAGTCGCCATTCAACAGGTGTTTCTGACTTCGCCTCTGCTGACTCTTCTGTCGGTTCTTCAGATACTTCGTCTCCTGTAATTGCTTCATGGCGAACCCAAACTTGCTCACCAACAGCAAGAATCTCTTTCGCTTGAGAAGGGGCTGGTCCTTGGCGATTATCCGTTAGGAATTTACGCGCCCAGTTCATACCTTGCCACTCGATAGTGCCTTCGCCTTGGTTCTTAACCCAAACTTGAGCGCTTTTCGAATCAACCGCGGTAACAACCGCAGGGACTAAGTCACCATAGGTTGGTTGAGACTTAAGGTGTTTAACGATTTGTTCCTGATCCCAAGCTGATTGAGCCGTCTGCCACAATACTTTTTCTGCACCACGGTAGCCGTGACGCTCATCGTAGCCAAGTAGGTTCTTAATCGCCGCTTGGTTCGCTGCTTTTTGCAGTTTCGAATCAACGGTCGTGTAAACCTTCATACCTGATGTGTAAGCGGCTTCGCCATAGCGTTCAACCATCCACGCACGTGCTACTTCAGCAACATACGGCGCGCTCAGTTCAATCTCTGCACCGTGATATTTCGATATCAATGTCTCGCTACGAGCTTCATCGAACTCTGCTTGAGTGATGTATTTCTCGTCTAACATACGACGTAATACCACGTTACGACGGTGAGTCGCGCGCTCAATCGAATAGATAGGGTTCATCGTGGACGGTGCTTTTGGCATACCCGCCAGCGTAGCAATTTCACTCAGGGTAAGCTCAGGGAGATCTTTACCGAAATAAACACGCGCTGCCGCGCCAAAACCGTACGAGCGGTGACCAAGGAAGATCTTATTTACATAAAGCTCCATGATCTCTTCTTTGCTAAGCAGTTGCTCGATATGGATCGCAATGAAGATCTCTTTGATCTTACGCATTATCTTTTTCTCATTAGATAAGAAGAAGTTACGCGCAAGCTGCTGAGTAATGGTACTCGCCCCTTGTTTGGCTGAACCCGACATTGCAACGACGAGCGCTGCACGGGTGATACCGATTGGGTCAATACCTGGGTGTTCGTAAAAACGGCTATCTTCGGTGGCAATCAGAGCTTCAACTAAGTGGCGAGGGATCTCGTCATAAGTCACTGGGTTACGACGCTTTTCGCCAAATTGAGAGATCAACTTACCGTCTTGACTGAAGACTTGCATTGGCGTTTGGAGCTTCACATCACGCAAAGTGGCAACATCAGGCAACTCTGGTTTTACGTAATAATAAAACCCAAAAATTGTACTGACTCCAAGAATCATGCAAATCAATGTAAATATGAATAATCGCTTTATGAACTTCACCGGATAATCCCTGATTAGTTAAGGCTGAGAAGCAGCAAACCCTTGTACTCTAGGCTAAAAACTTAGCTTTCGTTTATTAACGCTTATTTAACTAATAATCACAACCCCTAGATAATCAACGAAATGCTTGGCACTTCAGGAGCTAGGTCACATGGGTTCATCATTAATTACAGGTATAGATATAAATCATCACAGCATCAAAGCTGTGGTACTAAAACCCGTGGGGGAGTTGTATGCCCTAGTGGGATACAAAGAGCTGCCGATTTCGGACGACATTTTTACAGCTAACCATACTTTGGAGTATCAGAAAACTGTTAAGAAACTTAAAGAACTTAGGAAAGGGCTGCCTTTTGGCTGTTGCAACGTCGCCATTTCAGTACCTGATAACACGGTGATCAGCAAAGTACTGCAAATAGAGAGTGAGTTAGAAGACAGAGAAAAGGAGTTTGCGATCTATCAAACCTTTGCTCATCAATCTCCCTTTCCGATAGAGGAGCTGAGTTTAGATTTTGTAAAGCTGGAAGACAAACGATTTGGTAAAGGTTCGACAAGCAGTTATCAGGTATACGCCACTCGTAAAGAAGTGGTGGATAGCCGAGCGGATGCTTTGACCAAAGCTGGTTTTAAACCTGTGGTGGTAGACACGCAGGCGCATGGGTTGCTTAACATCTGGCAAATGGCATCGCGCCTGTACCCCGAAAAGAAAAATTGGCTGCTGGTGGATGTGGGAATCGACCAAACGTCGTTAGGCATTATTCCACAAGGTTTGGCACCGTTTTATAAAGATATCGCTTTTGGTACCAAAGATCTTCGTAGCCATGGTGCTGCAAGTGATATCGAGAGTGTGTTCGCCACCACTGAAGATATACATCAATTTATTGTTAATTTGATTGAGAAGCTCAAGCGTCAATTACAGCTCTATTCATCAGGAAATGCACAGCAACCTATCTCAGGGATCTGGCTGATGGGCGAGGGCGCCAGCATTCCTATGGTAACCGAAGAGCTAGAACGTCATTTTCAGTTGAGTTGCGAGTCACTGAACCCTTTATCTCTATTTGAGAATAAGGTGGCGAAGCGACGTCGGTTACCAACGAACTGGCAACATTTCGGTATTGCGGCGGGTATGGCGATGAGTGGACTCAAGTGGCAGGGAGAAAAGCATGTTGCATCAAATTAACCTGCTGCCGTGGCGTGATGAGATTCGCGCTCAGCATAAGAAGCGCTTTATCCATCTGATCATTCTTGGTGTCATCATCGCGCTTGCAGGGCAATGGGCGGTTGGTCACTATTTTTACGACCAACAAGCCAAGCAGCAAGCACGTCTTAGTTACCTCAATCGATATATTGCCGAGCTCGACCGACAGATTCAGTCATTAAAGGTCGCAGAGCAGGAGCATAAAGCGATTTTGACTAGGCTTGATGTAGTCGAATCGTTGCAGCTTGGTCGCAACAAGACCACCGACTTTATGAACCTGATGCCGGAGCTTATTCCTGAAGGTGTGTATGTCGACAAGATAAAGATGAATGGTCAGGAGATTGAAATGTCGGGCATTAGCGACAGTACTGCTCGTCTCGCTACGATGTTGGACAACCTCGAGCGTTCAGATTCTCTGAAAGGGGTCGAGATGCACTCTATCGTTCATAACCGCAAGCGCTTCAATCAAGAGTTTCAGACCTTCAAGGTCTCTTTTGTGTTTAGCCCTGTGTCTTTAGAAAACACAACCGCGAGCAGAAAAGAGAAGGGGGCGCATCATGGCTAACCTTCAAAATAAGATTAGTTGGCAAAACAGGATGAGTTTGCAAGATCTCGATGTTGATGAGATCACCGAATGGCCATTGTTGCCTCAGCTTCTCGTGATTCTGGTGTTGATAGTGTTAATCCAAGGTGTTGGCACTTGGCTTTATGTGCTGCCGCTCGACGATGAACTGCAACAGATGAAGCAACAGGAGCAGACCTTAAAAGCGACCTTGAGAATAAAGGCCAATAAGGTTGCGGCCTTACCTAAGCTTCAGAGCCAGTTGGATGAGCTAACTAGCCGTTACGACTATCTATTGGAGCAATTGCCCGTTCAAAAAGAGCTCGCCAGTATGTTGGCCTCTGTGAACGAGCTTGGATTGGATAATAAGCTGACATTTACGCGAATTGACTGGGGGCAGAAGCAGAACAAAGAGTTTCTCTATCGTTTACCGCTCAACATCGAGCTGACGGGTGACTACCACGAGATTGGTGATTTCTCTGCGGCCATTGCTAAGCTGCCACGCATCATCAGCTTTGATGACGTGAATTGGCAGCGAGTCAGTCAAGAAAGTAGCACGCTGCACTTCAGGGTTCGAGCTTATACCTACCAATTTAAATCGGAGGTCAATGATGAAACCCAATAGCGTGTTTTATTCAACATTATTATTGCTTGTGCTCACTGGCTGTAAAGCGAATGAAGATTCGTTAGAAGACTTTGTAGTGCAAGTTGAGGCCAAAGCGAGAAAAGAGGTGGAACAATTGGTTCCTGCGACTGAGTTTTTGGCCGCTACTTATCAGCGCCGAGCCTTTCGTCCTCCGTTTGAACTGCCTAAAGAAGCCATCGTGCAAAACCAGCCTTTAGTTAAGAAGGACTGTTGGCAACCTAGCGCGCGTTCTCGTAATGGGAAATTAGAAAAGTACCCGTTGAGTAAGCTTCGTTTAAGAGGCGTCATGGGAAGCGGAACAAGTGTGTTTGGGTTAGTGCAAACACCCAAAGGGAACGTGGTAAACGTCAAAAAAGGCCAGTTTATCGGCTTAAATAACGGCCGAGTTACTAAAGTGACGAGCCAGTACGTTCAGATTAATGAAACTCTTCCAGATGGCTTAGGTTGTTGGCATAAGCGCAACGTTAGACTGGCTCTGAAGTAAACCAATGTCACATGATGTGGATATGAGATGTAAATATGATTAAAGGAATAAGTGGATTAGTGAGCAAGGCTCTACAAGGTTTTGCTGTGTCTGTGATGTTGGTTGTTAGCGTGCTCAGTCACGCCGAGAGCTTACCTAATCAATTGGAGAATATTGATTTTAGGGTAAACAAAGATAAAGACGCCGTCATTATTCTTGAGCTGGCAACCAGCACCGCTGTGGTGGATGTTCAACGTGCTCAGGAAGGGTTAAGTATCGAATTACTCAATACTCAAGTTAATGACGATAAGCTTTATCTTTTGGATGTGAAGGATTTCGCGACCCTAGTGGAAGGTATTGAAGTCTATAAAGAGACGCCCAGCACACGACTGTTGGCGACGATCGCTGGCGACTATCAGTATGAATATAACCTAAAAGGTCGCTTCATAGAGGTGGTGATCAGCAAGCCTGTTATCAATGAAGCGACCAAAGAGAAAAGCGTTTTAGAAAAAGAGGGCAAACTGATATCGATTAACTTCCAAGATATCCCGGTACGAAATGTCCTGCAGCTGATTGCTGACTACAACGATTTCAATCTCGTGGTGTCTGACTCAGTAGCGGGTAACCTCACTTTACGTTTAGATGGCGTACCTTGGCAGCAAGTTCTCGACATTATCTTGCAAGTTAAAGGACTAGATAAGCGCGTTGATGGCAATGTTATTTTGGTGGCGCCAAAAGCAGAACTCGATCTTCGAGAGCAACAAGCGTTAGAGAAATCTCGCTTGGAAGAGGAGTTAGGGGAGCTTAAGTCGGAAATCATCAAGATTAATTTTGCTAAAGCCACCGACATTGCCGACATGATTGGCGGTGAAGGTGCGGTGAGCATGTTGTCCGATCGTGGCTCGATCACCATTGATGAACGCACCAATTCCCTATTGATTCGTGAACTGGCAGAAAACATTGCCGTGATACGAGGCATCATTGAATCTTTGGACATCCCCGTGAAGCAAGTCCAGATAGAGGCGCGCATCGTAACCGTTACCGAGGGTAACCTTGATGAGTTAGGGGTGCGTTGGGGTGTTTCTTCCACCAACGGTAGCTTCAAAGTTGGCGGCTCGATAGAGGGTAACCATCCATCGCAAATTACGCCGTATGACGATAATGGTGGGAACAGTGCGATTGACGATTTCCTCAACGTTAATCTAGGGGCGACATCTCCTAATGCATCAAGCATTGCGTTTCAGGTGGCCAAACTGGGTTCAGATACCTTGCTTGATCTTGAATTGTCGGCATTACAACAAGAGTCAAAAGCTGAGATTATTTCCAGCCCACGTTTAATCACCACCAATAAAAAGCCCGCTTATATTGAGCAAGGTACTGAAATTCCTTATTTAGAGTCGTCTTCAAGTGGTGCTACTTCGGTCGCATTTAAGAAAGCGGTGTTGAGTCTTAAGGTGACACCACAAATCACGCCCGACAATCGTTTGGTATTGGATTTAAGCGTGACTCAAGATAGGCCAGGGCAAGTAGTGAAAACGGGAACGGGTGAGGCTGTTGCCATTGATACTCAACGCATAGGTACGCAAGTGCTTGTTAATAATGGTGAAACAGTAGTACTTGGCGGGATATTTCAGCACAGTGTGAGCAGTACAGTGGACAAAGTTCCTCTATTAGGAGACCTGCCAGTTTTGGGTGCATTATTCCGTCGTAGCTATGAAAATGTGGGTAAAAGTGAACTACTTATTTTTGTTACACCCAAAGTTGTGATTCAGTAATGAACAATTAGATTAAAAATAAAGTTGCATTAGTGGCACCTAACCTTGATAATTTCGGGTCTTATCACGAATTATCTGTGAGGAATCGGTGCCACGGGCCTTTTAATTTCAGTACTTGTACTGACCTACCTTGTGGCGATGTCATTGAATTAACGTTGTAAATTACTGCTAAAAACATGGCTGAGAAACGCAATATTTTTCTTGTTGGCCCAATGGGCGCCGGCAAAAGTACAATTGGTAGACACCTAGCTTCCCAACTTCATATGGAGTTTCTAGACTCTGACACTGTGATCGAAGAGCGCACTGGCGCAGACATCGCATGGGTTTTTGATGTTGAGGGCGAAGATGGTTTCCGTAAGCGCGAAGAATCTGTAATCAACGATCTGACAGAAGAACAAGGTATTGTTCTTGCGACAGGCGGTGGTTCAGTGCTGAGCAAAGAAAACCGTAACCGTCTATCTGCACGAGGCATTGTTGTATACCTAGAAACAACAATTGAAAAGCAACTTGCTCGCACTAACCGCGACAAGAAACGCCCTCTACTTCAAACAGACAACCCGCGTGATGTGCTAGAAGATCTAGCTGTATCTCGCAACGCACTATACGACGAAGTGGCGGACTACACAGTTCGTACCGACGATCAAAGTGCAAAAGTGGTAGCCAACCAGATCGTAAAAATGCTAGAAGAACGTTAAGTTCATTTTTTCGGAGAGCAAACCCATGGAACGGATTACGGTCAATCTAGCTGAGCGTAGCTACCCTATCTCTATTGGCGCCGGGTTATTTGAAGACCCGGCGTACCTTTCTTTTTTATCAGGCAAACAGAAAGTTGTTGTTATCAGTAATGTGACAGTAGCGCCTCTTTATGCCGATAAAATTTTATCGTTGTTGGATCAAGTAGGCTGTCAAACTTCTCTTTTAGAGTTGCCAGACGGTGAGCAATACAAAACACTTGAAACGTTCAACTCAGTGATGAGCTACATGCTTGAAGGAAATTACAGCCGCGATGTGGTGGTGATTGCTTTGGGTGGTGGTGTTATCGGTGATTTGGTCGGTTTTGCTGCCTCTTGCTACCAGCGCGGTATTGATTTCATTCAAATCCCGACGACCCTTCTTTCTCAAGTGGACTCCTCTGTAGGCGGTAAAACTGCAGTGAACCATCCCCTTGGCAAGAATATGATCGGCGCTTTTTACCAACCAAAATCTGTCATCATCGATACTAACTGCTTATCAACGCTTCCAGAGCGTGAGTTCGCAGCGGGCATTGCTGAGGTGATCAAATACGGCATCATTTACGATGAAGTCTTCTTTGATTGGTTGGAACAGAATCTAGAGAAACTTTATCAACTTGATGAAGACGCACTGATTACCGCGATTGCTCGTTGTTGTGCAATTAAGGCTGAAGTGGTTGCTATAGATGAAAAAGAGTCAGGAATCAGAGCGTTATTGAACCTAGGTCATACATTTGGTCATGCGATCGAAGCAGAACTAGGCTATGGTAATTGGCTACATGGTGAAGCTGTGTCGTCAGGCACTGTAATGGCAGCGAAAACCGCTCAATTACAGGGACTGATCTCTCAGCAGCAACTTGAGCGAATTATTTCTATACTCAAGAATGCGAAACTGCCAATCCATACGCCAGAAAGCATGTCTTTTGAAGACTTTATGAAGCACATGATGCGTGATAAAAAAGTGCTGTCTGGTCAGTTACGTTTGGTATTACCAACAAGTATTGGTACCGCTGAAGTGGTCGCTGATGTGCCTCAAGACATCATTAAACAAGCGATTGATTTCTGCCGTACTCTTTAAATTTGGTTGTGAGGTTGCCTAGCTAAACTCTAGGCAGCTGAAGCGTTTTACTGATCGATCTTATCAGTAGGGATCTCCAATGAGTTTGGCTCATGAATTAAGAGTATTAGAGTTAGAATCTCAAGTTGAGCTGCTAGAGCGCTTACAGCTTTTGACTAACTTTGGTTCAAACCTTGTAACGGTTGCGGGCAAAGCTGGCTCTGGCCGATCTTGGTTGGCTCAACGTTACCTTGAAGCATGGTCGACAGAAAAAAATCAGTGTTTACTGCTTTGTCACCCAAGCCAAGACGATCAACAACGTCGCGCGCTTATTCTTAGCCAAATTGTTTCTGATCCCCTGTTTAATCAACATGATTCTTTATCAGATAGCCTTGCAAGGCTACTGGATGGAGAGTCGTGTAATGTGGTTATCGTTGTAGATGATGCCCATCGACTGTCTGAGCTATTGGTATCCGAATTATGGATGTTGGTACTTGAAGCTCAATCAAACCCTCAATGGACGATCAATATCGTTCTCTTCTCGGAAATTGGCCATCTAGACACGCTACTAACACGTCTTAGTTACGGGCAACCACACAAGCCTATCGACCTCGAGATCGATGATCTTTCTCAACCAGAAGCGGAACATTTCTTTGAATCCTTAGTGATTCGATATGTTGATGATGAGTCTGAAACTCGCGTGCGACGTGCGTTTAATAAAGCACAACCTTTGCCCGGTGAGTTAATGGCTTTAGGAGAATTGAAAGTGGAAAAAAGGATTATTATTCGCTCAATTATTGGCTCACCTATCAATATCGCGATGGTGGTGACCTTGTTGTTGGTTTTAATTGGTGGTGGCTATTGGTGGATGTTCAGTCAACCAACCCCTGACGATAAAGCGCAATCACTTATCGCTCCCATTGAACAAACCGCTATCCCAACGTTTGAAGTGGAAAGTGGTACCGAGCAAGCCGGAGTCGACGGATCTTCAGATTCTGAAGCCGAAGCTGACATGAGCTATCAAGGTGCTGACGATGACAGTTCATCTTTACCACCGGTTGTGGTGGAAGGTACAGCCAGTGTTGGCGAGGTGAAACAAGAGCAGCAACGTGTTGTGATTACTTCTGATGTGGTTGATGCCTTGCTTGATGACAAGCCGAAAAGTGCCGATACCAGTGCGATTGATGCTGCCGTAGAAGAGAACACAGGTGCCGCGGTTAGCGCGCAACCTGATGCGGCGAAAAACGAGTCACAAGTTTCAGTTGATGAAGATACTGACCTAACGGAATCAACACCGCCGACGAAAAAGATCACCTTCTCATTTGCTCGCGAAGAGTTACAAGCTATCTCGCCACGCGCTTATACCTTACAGTTGAGCGCGATGACGTCATTAGAAGATGTTCAGTCTTTTATTGAAGAATATGACGTCGAGGACAAGGTTCGTATTTACCCAACACTTCGTAACGACACCAAGTGGTTTATTATCACTTATCAAGATTATCCAACGATTCAAGTCGCGCGAGATGCCGTAAGTGCGTTACCAAAACCACTTCAGCAGTTGGAACCTTGGGCAAAATCGATGAATCAAGTGCATCGAGAGATAGAACGTGCGAAATAACCCTGAGCTTAGCCTCAAAATATGTTACATTCCGCAGCCTTATTTTTGAGTTGATAGATAGAGCAGTAAATGAAAAAGCAGCGTGCCTTTCTAAAATGGGCTGGTGGTAAATATGGCCTAGTTGAAGACATCCAACGTCACCTGCCACCTGCTCGTAAATTGGTAGAACCGTTTGTCGGTGCCGGCTCAGTATTTCTGAATACTGATTTTGAACAGTACCTGCTTGCAGATATCAATCCCGATCTTATCAACCTATACAATCTACTTAAAACCGATCCTGAAACCTATATCACTGAAGCGAAGCGTTGGTTCTGTCCAGAGAATAACCGTAGAGAGGTGTTCTTAGATGTTCGCGCTGAGTTCAATGGTACAGATAACGTCATGTATCGCTCGTTAGCTTTCTTGTATATGAACCGATTTGGCTTCAATGGCTTGTGTCGTTACAACAAGAAGGGCGGTTTTAACGTTCCATTTGGTTCTTATAAAAAACCTTACTTTCCAGAAGCTGAGTTGGAGTTTTTTGCTGAGAAAGCGAAGAAAGCGACGTTTGTTTGTGAAGGGTATAGCGAGACCTTTAGCCGCGCCCGTAAAGGCTGTGTGGTTTATTGTGATCCTCCTTATGCGCCATTGTCTAGTACTGCTAACTTTACCTCTTATGCGGGTAATGGCTTCAGTTTAGATGATCAAGCGGCCTTGGCTGATGTTGCAGAAAGAGCGGCAATGGAACGAGGCATCCCTGTCTTGATTTCAAACCATGACACTACCTTAACGCGCCGTTTATACCATGGTGCGGAACTGAACGTGGTCAAGGTTAAGCGCACCATTAGCCGTAATGGCGCAGGGCGTAATAAAGTTGATGAGTTACTGGCACTTTTTCATAAAGAGAAAAACCAGCAACACGCTTCAACAGAATTGTAGTCGTCACCATAACCCTCGAACTCATTAAATTGAGTGACCAACGGGTACTTTCATAAACTAATCTTTCGAACTGCTAGAATCTGCTTAGGTGCTTAGGTAGAATTGCACACCAAATAGTCTTGGGGTTGAGTCTTGTATTCGTGTACGAGATGTCACAAGGCGGTGATATTCGCAATTTACTTACTCTTAAGAGGTTTGGTATGAAAGATTTTCTAATCGCTCCATCGATTTTGTCTGCAGATTTTGCTCGTCTTGGTGAAGACGTAGAAAAAGTACTCGCAGCCGGTGCCGACGTTGTGCACTTCGATGTGATGGATAACCACTACGTACCTAACCTGACTTTTGGTGCACCGATCTGTAAAGCGTTGCGCGACTACGGCATCACAGCTCCTATCGATGTTCATTTAATGGTTAAGCCAGTAGACAGCATCGTACCTGAGTTTGCTAAAGCCGGCGCATCAATGATTACCTTCCACGTTGAAGCGTCTGAGCACGTTGACCGTACTCTACAGCTAATCAAAGAACACGGCTGTAAAGCGGGTGTCGTACTTAACCCAGCAACGCCACTTTCTTGCCTTGATTACATCTTAGATAAAGTAGATATGATTCTACTAATGTCTGTGAACCCTGGCTTTGGCGGTCAATCTTTCATTCCTCACACTCTCGATAAGCTGCGCGCTGTTCGTAAACTTATTGATGAATCAGGCCGTGATATCCGCCTTGAGATTGATGGCGGCGTGAAGGTAGATAATATCCGTGAAATCGCAGAAGCGGGCGCAGATATGTTCGTTGCCGGTTCAGCTATCTTCAATCAACCAGATTACAAAGAAGTGATTGATGAGATGCGTGCAGAGCTTGCAAAAGTAAACGCATAAAAGTAGAACTAGGGTCTGTTGACCTAAAATCAAAAAATTTAAATTAAGGGGCTAATTGGCCCCTTTTTTACGTCTTGGAGCTCAACTCATAAGACGAACATAATAAATAGGAAAGTAAGATGTCATTAAGCTCAATAAAACTGATTGCCTTTGATTTGGATGGAACCTTGTTAGATAGCGTGCCTGATTTGGCTGTCGCCGCTGACCAAGCTTGTCAGGAACTGGGTTTTTCTTCAGTAAGCGAAGAACAAGTTCGCGACTATGTGGGTAATGGTGCTGATGTTCTTATTGGACGTTCATTGAGCCGTAATCTTACGGTTGACCCAAGCCTAGAACCTGAGCTTCTGAAGAAAGCGCGCATCCTGTTTGATGATTTCTACGAGCAGGGCGGCCATAAGCTAAGCCACCTTTATCCATCAGTAAAAGAAACGCTCGCTGAGCTAGACAAAGCGGGCTTCACCATGGCGCTTGTCACCAACAAGCCTTCGAAATTTGTACCAGATGTTCTGGCGCAGCACGGTATCGATAAGTACTTTGTTGATGTGTTGGGTGGCGACTCTTTCCCAGAGAAAAAGCCGAACCCAGTAGCGCTGAACTGGTTGCTGGAAAAGCATAATGTGAAGGCTGAAGATATGCTGATGGTAGGCGATTCAAGCAACGACATCAAAGCGGCTAAGAACGCAGGCTGCCACTCGTTTGGTCTAACTTACGGCTATAACCACGGTGAGCCGATTTCAGTATCAAACCCTGACTATGTCGCAGACAACATTGCACAATTACTAGATGTCGTTCTAGTTTCAGCATAAAGCGGACAAAAGTTAGCTAACCTACTAGCAAAATACTTATCAATGAGTACACTGGATGAGCCGTACAGAAGAGCTGTGCGGCTTTCTATTTTAAAGTTAAGAAGCTAAGTTTTTCAGATACTACGTTAAGAAACTAAGTTAACGAGCTTAGCGAACAAGCAAAGGAATTAAAAGCATGAGCAAGCCCATCGTATTGAGTGGTGTTCAACCATCTGGTGAACTAAGTATCGGTAACTACTTGGGTGCTCTACGTCAATGGCAACAGATGCAAGATGATTACGATTGCCAATACTGTGTTGTAGACCTTCACGCAATTACGGTTCGCCAAGATCCGAAAGCACTGCATGAAGCGACTTTAGACGCATTAGCAATCTGTCTTGCTGTCGGTGTTGATCCAAAGAAGAGCACGCTATTTGTTCAGTCACACGTACCAGAGCATGCTCAACTTGGTTGGCTTCTTAACTGTTACACACAAATGGGTGAACTGAGCCGTATGACTCAGTTCAAGGATAAGTCTGCACGTCACTCAAATGACGTAAACGTAGGCCTATACGACTACCCAGTGTTGATGGCTGCAGATATCCTGCTTTACGGCGCGCACCAAGTGCCAGTAGGTAGCGACCAGAAACAACACTTAGAGCTAGCGCGTGATATCGCAAATCGCTTTAACAACATCTACGGCCCTGAAACGCCAATCTTCCAAGTACCAGAACCTTACATTCCAACAGTGAATGCACGTGTGATGAGCCTGCAAGATGCGACTAAGAAGATGTCTAAGTCAGATGATAACCGTAAGAACGTGATTACTCTGTTAGAAGAGCCTAAGTCGATCATCAAGAAGATCAACAAAGCGCAAACGGATGCAGAAACGCCACCACGTATTGCTCACGATTGGGAAAACAAAGCGGGTATCTCTAACCTAATGGGTCTGTACTCTGCGGCGACGGGTAAAACGTTTGAAGAGATCGAAGCGCAATACCAAGGCGTTGAAATGTACGGTCCGTTCAAGAAAGACGTAGGCACAGCATTGGTTGAGATGCTTGAGCCAATCCAAGCTGAATACCACCGTATCCGTGCTGATCGTGCTTACATGGATGCAGTAATGAAAGCGGGTGCAGAAAAAGCCTCTGAGCGCGCTGCCGTGACACTGAAAAAAGCATACGAAGCAGTCGGTTTTGTTACTCGCCCGTAGGGTGAGCTAAAGCCACTCGTTTCAGAATTGAAGCCCAAAGTAGACGCTGTTTACTTTGGGCTTTTTAGTGCCCGTTCTATTTGCTCTCCCAGTAAATCTCTTGTTTGAATTGATGATCTAAGCATTATCTCGCTAACATATTCATAATATTAATGCTGTGTAGGCGATCTTATTACTTCTCTTTGGAGTTTATAAAATCTTGCTTATTTCTATTTATGTTGGAAATACATAACGTGCCAAACAATTGATGATTATTAAGTGATAAGTTCCTCATTTTCTTGCTAACTGACTTATTCCTTTCATAAATAAACCTGATAGTTACCACAAAATACATGACTGCCCATAGACGGCAGTAACTATAAATCGATGAACTCAGGTGAAACGGATGGCTCTTTTACACAAACCTTCATTGCTAGCAGTGGCAATTGGTAGCTTGCTAACAGCAAGTGCACACGCTGATTTGTTTATTTCACAATATGTGGAAGGCGGCAGCTACAACAAAGCGGTTGAGATTGCTAATAACGGCGATAGCAGCATGAATTTAGATGGTTACTCGCTGGCGAAGTCTGCGAATGGCAACGGCTCATGGGGCGCCACTTTACCTTTAGATGGCCACGTTTTAGCGCCTGGTGAGGTACTTGTTGTCGCTCATACGAGTGCGAGTGATGAGATTAAAGCCGTCGCTGACATTCTCAATGCGTCGATTGCTAACCATAACGGTGACGACCCGCTGGCTATCTTGAATTCAGATAACTCGGTACACGATATTGTTGGTTTGATGGGCGATGTGGATTGGGGTAAAGATGTTACTTTGGTTCGAGCGACACAAACTCCTTCGGCAACATTCGATGCTTCACAGTGGGTGTCGTTACCAAAAGACAGCATTGAAGGCTTAGGTTCATTAGACAGTGTTGAACTGCCAGAAGCGTTCACTTGTACACAAGATGGCTCTGACCCAGTATTCACAACCATTCAAGAGATCCAAGGCGAGGGCGCAACATCACCGTTCATTGATGGCTATCCGTACATCACGGACGATGAGTACTTCGTTAAAGGTGTTGTGAGTGCGGTGACAACGGGCATAACCAAAGGTTTCTACCTGCAAGCACTTGAGGATGACTTCAATTCAAGT
Source organism: Vibrio sp. SBT000027 (assembly GCF_963894355.1). NCBI lineage: Bacteria > Pseudomonadati > Pseudomonadota > Gammaproteobacteria > Vibrionales > Vibrionaceae > Vibrio > Vibrio sp. SBT000027. The sequence continues at coordinate 140,397 of NZ_CAWQGD010000003.1, forward strand.
ACTTCTGAAGGTCTATTTATCCACACGAATCAATCGAGCTCAGAACTGGCTGCGGGCGACGTAGTGTGTGTGAAAGGTAAGGTTCAAGAATACTACAGCCATACTCAGCTTAAAGTTGAAAACAACCAATGGCTAAAACAGGGCGAACAACAAGCACCTGAAGCAACGGCGATAGAAGCGCTAGACAGTGATGAGAACTTCGCTGCAACGCTTGAACGCTACGAAGGCATGTTGGTGAAAACGACCGAAGCGCTTGATATGCGTGTGACTCGTACCTTTGGTTATGATTACTCAGGTCGTCGTAACAACATGGTACTGGCACATGAGCGTATTAACATGCAGCCGAACCAGCTTTTCGCAGCAGGTTCTGAAGACGCGAAACAACAAACGGAAGATAACGCAGACCGTCGTCTTTTCGTTGAAACCGATCAAAAAGCGGGTGACGGACAAGTTCCTTTCTATCCAGACTTTGGCCGTACCGATATTGATCAAGATGGTTCAACAGAAGACTACATCCGTATTGATGACACCATTGTTGGTCTAGAAGGCGTACTTACCTACAGCTACGGTGAGTACCGCTTAGTGACAACTAACCAGATCTCGGCTGAAAACTTCGTTCGTAACGATCCGCGTACCGACAAACCAGACATGGATGAAGGCGACCTTCGCATCGCGACTTTCAATGTTTTGAACTACTTCAACTCTCCATTTGGCGGTGACGCAAACCAACACGGCAACAACCGTGGTGCGAACACCATCACCGAGTTTGAGATGCAGCAAGAGAAGATAGTGAACGCGATTCTTCGATTAGATGCAGACATTATTGGTTTGATGGAAATTGAGAACAACGGCTTTGGTGAAGGCTCTGCCATTCACCAGCTCGTTAACCAACTGAATGATCGCATTGAGCGTAAGAAAGACCGCTATACCTTTGTAGCTGTCGATTCGAACGAAGATGGTGTGACCGACGAGATGGACTCGATTGGTACTGATGTCATTACAACAGGTGTTATCTACCGTAAGAAAGTAGTTAAGCTTAAAGACAGCCGTGTTATAGCTATGCCAAGCCAACAAGCACCAGAAGTGTTAGACGATTTTGGCAAGGTGATTGAAGACGGTAAGAACTACCAACGTGACTCATTGGCGCCAACCTTTAAAGTTAAAGGCACTAAAGAGAAACTTACCGTTGCGATTAACCACTTTAAATCGAAAGGTTCTAAGTGTTGGGAAGATGCTGCACCGGTCGAGCAGGGCGGTCAAGGTGGCGTTGACGCCGATAAGCAAGGCTCATGTGAGAACTTCCGTGTGGCTGCAGCAGTTGCTCTGGGTGAAGCGCTAGACGGCATCAAAGGCCATAAAGTGATTCTGGGGGATATGAACTCGTACGGCATGGAAGACCCAATGCTGGTGCTTACGGATTACTCTGAAGAGAAATACGGCAAGCAAATCAAAGCGGCGCGTAACACTTACATTGACGGCGTCGAGCAGTTTGGTGATAACGGTGCGGTGATTACTAAGAACTACGGCTACATTAATGCTGTGGCTCAAAAGCACCCAGACAGCTGGAGCTACTCATACAATGATGAAGTTGGTGCTTTGGATCATTTGTTGATCAGTGACAGCCTGAAAGATAGGGTTGTCGATGCGACCGATTGGCACATCAATGGTGGTGAGTCGACGTTGTTTGACTACAACGAAGAGTTCAAAGGTGACCTACCTAAGTACCAAGATCACTTCCGTTCATCGGATCATGATCCTGCTGTTCTTGAACTGCGAGTAGGTGGTTCATTTGGCTTCGGTGCTCTGATGTCACTATTTGGTTTAGCAATGTGGCGTCGTCGCAAGTAGCTCAACCACAAATAGATTGGCTTGCTATACAAGCAGGCCAATTCAGATAACTTTAGGCTATCTGTAAACAATTAAGGTCAACTTAGGTTGGCCTTAATTATTGGCGAAATGCAGTTTCCACTTGCCTTTCGCCATGGGTATTGCACAATACCGCCCCTATATCTCCCAATCATTTAGTATTTAGCAAACGATTTCGACCCATGTTACTTATCATCGATAACTACGACTCTTTTACCTATAACTTGTATCAGTATTTCTGTGAGTTAGGGGTCACTGTAAAAGTTGTTCGCAACGATGAGATTGATATTGTCGGTATTGAAGCGCTGAATCCTAGCCATCTTGTTATCTCGCCAGGTCCTTGTACGCCTGATGATGCGGGAATCTCTCTACAAGTCATTGAACACTTCGTGGGTAAACTGCCGATCTTAGGTGTGTGTCTTGGTCATCAAGCCATCGCTCAAGTGTTTGGTGGTGAAGTAGTGCGAGCCAGACAAGTGATGCACGGTAAAACCTCGCCGATCCGCCATAACGGTAAGAGCGTTTTTCAAGGGCTTAATAACCCTCTAACCGTGACACGTTACCATTCCCTAGTGGTGAAAAATGGCACGCTTCCTGACTGCTTTGAACTGACGTCTTGGACGGAATTTGAAGATGGCAGCATGGACGAGATCATGGGTTATCAACACAAAACCTTGCCGATTGATGCGGTGCAATTTCACCCTGAGTCGATTAAAACAGAGCAGGGACACCAGCTTCTCGCTAACTTCTTAGCGCGTTGAGTGTTTAAATTTGACTCTTTCTCCGTCTAAATAAGCCAGTTAAACCTGTTAGCCCATTCGTTCAGCGTTTAAATTCGGGCATTACGCGTCTCTTACTCCTCTGACGCTGATCACTTTTTATAACATTTCTCCCTCTTAAGGCTAAGTTTTTAGCCTATGCAAAATTATTCGCCTTATTTCGTCTCGAACCCAATATACCGCAATGCCAGTAAGGCTTTGCCGTTGCAGGTTATGCGTTTAGGTAAAAAAAGCTTCATAAAACAGATTAATTGATGCATAAATAGTCATAGGTAGTGACGTTTAGCTGGTTGTTAGGGATAGCTAAAGAATAATCTACTATTGAAAACGTTAATTAAATGTAAATATAATGCTGCAGCGGGATTATGGCGAGAGAAAATATCTTTGTCTCACTTATGAACCAGTACGCTTATTTGCGAAGCTTGCGGTATCGAAAAGGAATGTACGATGACAGTGGAAAAAAAAGTAGAACGTAGTCTGTTTAATGAGGTGATGGTGCCTTGTTATAACCCAATGGAAATGATCCCGGTAAAAGGGGAAGGCGCACGCGTTTGGGACCAACAAGGCCGAGAATATATCGACTTTGCTGGTGGTATCGCTGTGAGCTGTTTGGGTCACTGTCACCCAGCAATGGTTAACGCAGTTACTGAGCAAGCAAACAAGATTTGGCATTTAAGTAATGTCATGACCAACGAACCTGCATTGCGTCTAGCGAAGAAGCTAACCGACGTATGTTTTGCAGAAAAAGTATTCTTTGCTAACTCTGGTGCAGAAGCGAACGAAGCTGCATTGAAGCTAGCTCGTCGTTGGGCAGCGGATGTGCACGGTCCTGAGAAATCTGAAATCATCGCATTCAAACAAGGTTTCCACGGTCGTACTTTCTTTACCGTAACGGTGGGTGGTCAAGAGGCTTACTCTGATGGCTTCGGTCCTAAACCGGGCGATGTAACTCACCTGCCTTACAACGATATTGCCGCGCTAGAAGCGCACATATCAGATCGCACATGTGCAATCATGATGGAACCTCTGCAAGGCGAGGGCGGTATCATCTCTCCAACATCTGAGTTCGTGAACACGGTTCGTGAACTGTGTGACAAGCACAATGCGCTGCTTATCTTTGATGAAGTGCAAACAGGTAATGGCCGTACGGGTAACTTTTACGCTTACCAAGGCCTAGGTGTGACACCTGATATCCTAAGTACAGCGAAATCACTAGGTGGCGGTTTCCCAATCGGCGCAATGCTAACGACCACCGAACTCGCGACACACCTAAAAGTCGGTACGCACGGTTCTACTTACGGCGGAAACCCACTGGCGTGTGCCGTTGCTGAAGCGGTTGTTGATGTCGTTAGCCAACCGGAAACGCTAGCTGGCGTGAAAGAACGTGAAGCAATGTTCCGTGATGGTTTGGCTAAGATTAACGACAAATACCAAATATTCAGTGAAGTTCGCGGTAAAGGCCTATTGCTAGGTGCTGCACTTAATGAAGCATGGCAAGGTCGTGCTCGTGATGTATTAGTAGCAGCAGGCGAACAAGGCTTGATGGTACTGGTTGCGGGTGCAAACGTGGTTCGTTTCACACCATCACTGGTTATCACTACACAAGAAATTGAAGAAGGTTTATCAAAACTAGACAAAGCAATCGCTACGCTAGTTTAGCCTGAGCGGCGTCATAGGAATGATCGCCATTAGAGCGATCCCATGACGTACTGCTAAAGGCCCAAGATTCTCGTTTTGGGCCTGTTTTGCATCTGGAGGGAATATTGATGCTAGTTGTTCGCCCAATAAAATTATCTGATTACGATGCGTTGCATACCTGCGCGGTTGAATCTGGTCACGGATTCACATCTCTTCCGGTTAACGAAGAACTGTTAACCAACCGTATTACTCATTCTGAATACAGCTTTGCTAAACAAGACGTGACTGAACCTGGTGATGAAGGCTACCTAATGGTTGGCTTTGATACCGAAACCGGAGAAGTCGCAGGTACTACGGGTATCGAAGCCTCAATTGGCTGGGATGTTCCGTTTTACTCTTACCACATCAGCAAAGTGGTTCACTCATCGCAGAAGCTTGGCGTGAATAACGTCGTGAAGCTACTGACTTTCGGCAATAACTACACCGGATGCAGTGAGATCTGCACACTGTTCTTGCGCCCGGCTTTCCGTGGTGGATTGAATGGTCGTTTGATGTCTAAGTGTCGCTTCTTGATCATGTCTGAGCACCCAGAGCGTTTCTCGAAAACGATTTTTGCTGAGATGCGTGGTGTATCGGATGCGGAAGGTAATTCTCCTTTCTGGCAATGGCTGCAAGAGCACTTCTTCTCAATTGATTTCACGCTTGCAGATTACCTAACCGGTATCGGTAAGAAAGGCTTCATTGCTGACCTAATGCCGAAGTTACCTATCTATGTGAACTTGCTGAGCAAAGAAGCTCAGGCGGTGATTGGAGAGGTTCATGACAATACGCGCCCTGCACTTAAGTTGCTGGAACGTGAAGGTTTCACCAACCGTGGCTATGTTGACATCTTTGATGGGGGCCCAACGGTTGAGTGTGATCTAAGAAATATCGAGTCAGTGCGTCATGCGATTCGAGCTCAAGTGACAATTGCAGAGCATTCAAGCTCTAAAGACTTCCTCATTGGTAATACCTCGTTTGAGAACTTCCGCGCAGTAGCCGCGAAAGGCGCGTATGACCAAGCTAGCGACACAGTGATTTTATCATCTGAAGTAGCAAGCGCTCTTGAAGTAAAAGAAGGCGAATTCGTTCGCATGTTGGCTCAATAAGAGCGGCGATTATCTGTCGAAGATTTTAAGGATAGAAGTATGACTCAGTGGATAGCAGGACAGTGGGTGGCAGGTCAAGGCGACGCCATGACATCAGTAAGCCCATACAATAATGAAGTCGTGTGGCAAGGCGATAGTGCAACACCAGCACAGGTTGAATCTGCAGTAGTAGCAGCGCGTGACGCTTTCTTAGTTTGGAAAAAATTGAGCTTTGCAGAGCGTGAAGCGATCGTGTTGAACTTTGCTGAGAAGATAAAAGAGAACAGCGAAGAAATTGCACAGATTATTGCAAAAGAGACGGGTAAACCGATTTGGGAAACTCGCACTGAAGCGGGCGCGATGGCGGGTAAAATTGCTATCTCTATTCGTGCTTACCACGAACGTACGGGTGAAGCTTCACGTGAAGCCGCAGGCAACCAAATCGTACTGCGTCATCGCCCATTAGGCGTAATGGCGGTATTTGGTCCTTACAACTTCCCTGGTCACCTACCTAACGGTCATATTGTTCCAGCTCTACTATCGGGTAATACAGTGGTATTTAAGCCGTCAGAGCAGACACCTTGGACGGGTGAGTTTGCGATGAAACTGTGGCAAGAAGCAGGCCTTCCAGCTGGCGTGATTAACTTAGTGCAAGGCGCTAAAGAAACTGGTATCGCACTGGCGGATGCTAAAGGCCTTGATGGCGTGCTATTCACGGGCAGTGCTAATACCGGTCATATCCTTCACCGTCAGTTCGCAGGTCAACCGGGCAAGATGTTGGCGCTAGAGATGGGCGGCAACAACCCTATGGTGATCACTGACCAATTTGGTGATGCTGACGCGACGGTTTATACCATTATCCAGTCGGCCTTCATCAGTGCGGGCCAACGTTGTACATGTGCACGTCGCTTGTATGTACCAGTAGGAGACAAGGGAGATCAGCTGCTTGATAAGCTCGTTGCGGCTACCTTGAAGATTCGTGTTGATCAGCCATTCGCTGAGCCAGCACCCTTCATGGGCCCACAAATCTCTGAAGCTGCGGCTAAGTTCATTCTGGACGCGCAAGCTAATCTGCAATCGCTAGGTGGTGTAAGCCTAGTCGAAGCAAAAGCGGGTGAAGCGGCGTTTGTTTCTCCGGGCATTATTGATGCAACCAACATTGCTGAACTGCCAGATGAAGAGTATTTCGGTCCATTACTGCAAGTGGTTCGTTACCAGTCACTAGAGCAAGCGGTTGAACTGGCTAATGACACACGTTTTGGTTTGTCTGCAGGCTTAGTTTCAACAGACGATTCAGAGTGGGAATACTTCGTTGACCATATCCGAGCGGGCATTGTTAACCGTAACCGCCAGCTAACAGGCGCAAGTGGTGATGCACCATTTGGTGGTCCTGGTGCTTCAGGTAACCTGCGTCCAAGTGCTTACTACGCGGCTGACTACTGTGCTTACCCAATGGCGTCAATGGAAGGTGGTGAGACTCAACTGCCAGCTACGTTTAGCCCAGGTATTGAGCTGTAGTTTTGGCTTTTAAGCTATAGCTTGATGAATCACAAGCTTATGAGCTCTAGGTTCATGAATAACAGATTCATTGGTTAATTGTGTAATAAGGAAGTGGTGTTATCGCTTCCTTTTTCCATCACGTCCGACACCTAGATTGGGCGGTAGATAATAATAGAACAAGTATGTCACAGGCTGATGGCTGCTGACTCTGTGTCCAGCCTCTCCCTCTCTAATCCAAATTACTAGCTTGCTAGAACCTCTGACAAGGAGTCACCATGACGCCCGATCTACTCTTTAAATCACTATGGGACGATTACATTCACAGGCTTTGCCCATCGGCTGAGAAAGTTCATCATCTGCTGAAAGAAGACGAAGCCCTGATTAATGATCATATTGCACTGCGAACTTTCAATGTTGCACCGCTAGGTATTGAAACATTGGCTAAGCCTTTCCTTGAATTAGGCTACAAGGCTTGTGGCGACTACTTGTTTGAGAGCAAGAAGTTAGTGGCTAAGCACTACGAGCACCCAGACCCAAACCAACCGAAGGTGTTCATTAGTGAGTTGAAGGTAGAAGAGTGTTCAAGTGACTTACAACAGATCGTTGCGAAGTTGGTTGAGCAAGTGGACGCAAGCAAGCTTCAAGGACATGAGTTTTTGTTTGGTGGTCGCCTTTGGGATCTGAGCTTCGCGGATTTCCAAGTGCTAGCAAAAGAGAGTGAATACGCGTCTTGGCTAGCGGCTCATGGTTACGGTGCAAACCACTTTACGGTGAGTGTGAACCAGCTTAATGAGTTCGATGAAGTACAGACTGTGAATGACTATTTGAGTGATTCAGGTTTCACTATCAATGCATCTGGCGGTCAGGTTAAAGGCTCTCCAGAGGTCTTATTAGAGCAATCATCTACAATGGCAGACAAAGTCCCAGTTTCATTTGTTGAAGGTAATGAGGTGATTCCTGGTGGCTTCTACGAGTTCGCTAAGCGTTATGCGATGGCCAATGGTGAGCTTTATACAGGATTTGTTGCAGCATCGGCTGACAAGATCTTTGAGAGCACCAACGGTTAAAGAAAGATACAAGCACGGGTTTTACCTTAAAGATGCGGGTACGCTTCGCTTCGAGGAAGTTTACAAATAGGATTCTGTGAGTTCTTCTCGTATCTCGTATCTCGTATCTCGTATCTGCTCTCTGGATCTTCAGGAAACAAAAAAGCCACCAAATTTGCATTTGGTGGCTTTCAAATTTTTGGCTCAGTTAATCGAGATTAACGAGTGCCGTATACAACGATAGTTTTACCGTGTGCAGAAATTAGGTTCTGCTCTTCTAGCATCTTCAAGATACGACCTACTGTCTCACGAGAACAACCAACGATCTGGCCAATCTCTTGACGAGTGATCTTGATTTGCATGCCGTCAGGGTGAGTCATTGCATCTGGCTGTTTCGCTAGGTTAAGTAGCGTTTGAGCGATACGACCTGTTACGTCAAGGAACGCTAAGTCACCAACCTTTTGGCTAGTTACTTGTAGACGATTTGCCATTTGCGCTGAAAGGCGCATTAGGATATCTGGGTTCACTTGGATAAGTTGACGGAATTTCTTGAAAGAAATTTCAGCTACTTCACAAGGAGATTTTGCACGAACCCATGCAGTACGCTCTTGGTCTTCTTCGAAGAGGCCAAGTTCACCAATGAAGTCACCTTGGTTTAGGTAAGAAAGAATCATTTCCTTACCTTCTTCGTCTTTGATAAGAACTGCCACAGAACCTTTAACGATGTAGTACAAGGTTTCTGCCTTTTCACCAGCATGAATCAAAGTACTTTTTGAAGGGTACTTATGAATATGACAGTGTGAAAGGAACCACTCTAATGTTGGATCGGTTTGGGGTTTACCTAGAACCATAATATCTTACTTCCTCTGCAGGGTATGCTTGCCGCTTTCCGTATTTTAGCTAAGCCTGGATTGACTTGTAGGATAAGAGCACTCGTTGAGCGCTGCAAGCTATCTTGTGTTTCGTTTAAGAATAGTATCCTTTTTCAGGTACTATTTCTTGATTTTAATCGTGACCAAGCTACGATTTTTTACGCAAAATTGTGCACATGATCACGGTATGAAAAGTAATCAACCAGAATGGCGTCTTGTTAACCTATTTTTCCGGTTTCGATGAGCTGTTGTAGGATGGGCCTTACAATGAGCTCCATAGCAAAACTCATCTTGCCGCCTGGCACCACAAGCGTGTTGTGGCGTGACATAAATGAGCCATCTATCATAGCCAGAAGGTAGGGGAAATCGACGTTTTTGATGCCACGCAAACGTATAACCACGAAGCTTTCGTCTAAACTTGGAATCCCTTTAGCGTTCAGTGGATTCGATGTATCTACGGTTGGGACACGCTGAAAGTTGATATGAGTGCGCGAAAACTGCGGGGTAATGTAGTTAAGGTAATCATCCATTGAGCGAACAATGGAATCCATTACTGCTTCGCGTGAGTGCCCACGATCGCGTGTGTCACGAACGAATTTTTGGATCCACTCAAGGTTGACGATTGGCACCATGCCGATCAGCAAGTCGACGTGCTGTGAGACATTGATGTCGCCATCTACCACGCCACCATGAAGACCTTCGTAGAACATCACATCGGAATTTTCTGGGATCTCTTGCCATGGCGTAAAGGTGCCCGGCATTTGATTGTAAGGCACGGCTTCATCGAAGGTATGTAGGTAACTACGGACTTTACCCGTGCCTTCATTACCGTATTGACGGAAGAACTCTTCTAATGCGCCAAAATCGTTGGCTTGTGGACCAAAGTAGCTGATGTGCTTACCTTGCTCGCGAGCCTTACGGATCTCGACATCCATCTCTGGTCGAGTGAAGCGATGGAAACTATCCCCTTCAACCCAAGCGGCCTTCACGTCCATCATATTGAACATTTTTCGGAAGGCTTCTGAGGTAGTGGTGGTGCCGGCTCCTGATGAACCCGTCACCGCAATAATTGGATGTTTAGCGGACATGACAACCCTTGTCTTTTGAGTAACTTACTTGTTAGCAATCGTTTACCACTATAACACGGCTCCTTTATGAGCGCAGCCTAGAAGCGTTTTGTGACTTGAATATCAACGGTTTCATGCAGCTCAGAAAACACGATGCTGACTTCCTTTGAGGCTAATTGATGTTTCACTTGGTCAATCTTGTTTTGCAATGAAACCTCTACGTCACCGTAGTCTGTGCCTTCACGAAGCACGAATTCTTTAATGAGGTTTTCCAGTGTTTCTGGTGCAATGTCTTGCCATGGGATGATCATAAATACTTCTCTCTTTTATGTTCATAAATAGGTTTATTGATGTGTTGATTACTGTGTTTAGTGACGTCTACTACTCAGTCCTTAAAAAAGGCTCGGCCATTATGCCGAATCTTGGATACTTTCATAGTAAGCAGGTAATGCTTCTTCTAGCCAAAACCTTGGTTTGAGCGTGCTACCGGTAATGAACCCCACATGGCCGCCTTTTTGAAATAGGCGATAGTCGATGTTGTCAGGCAATACGAACTTTGGAATCACGTCGTCTGTCATAAACGGATCGTCTTTGGCATGGATGATCTGAGTCGGTAGTTTAATCTTATTAAGTTTAGGAAGCGCTGAGCATTGAGCATAGTAGTCCTGAGCATTCTTGAACCCGTGCAGAGGCGCAGTAATCCGTTCATCAAACTCATACAGCTTGTCTATCTTCTTAATGGTTTCGGCGGTGATACCGAGCTTTTCTTGCAGCAGCTTAATCTTTTTCAAGGCATTCGATTTGAGAGAGTTGAGCAGGTACTTTTTATAGAGCTTAGAGAAACCTCGCTCAATACGACTAGAGCAACAAGCCAGATCAAAAGGTGCAGAGACAATCGTCGCCGCCGACAGCAATGGGTCGTCCGCGTACTCAGCCAAATAGTTCGCCAGCATGTTACCGCCCAAAGAGATACCAACCGCTACCTTAGGGTTATTGGGAAACTGGGCGTGTAGATGTCTTAGGAAAAAGCGCGCATCTTCGACTTCACCAGAATGATAAGCGCGAGCCAAGCGATTGGGTTTTCCGCTGCAACCTCTAAAGTGCATCATCACTGATAGCCAGCCATCTTTAGCAAAGGCATTCATCAGTCCGTTGGCATAAGGGCTTTCAAAGCTTCCCTCTAAGCCATGGAATAGAACGAATATCGGCTTGTTACTTCGAGCATCATTACTTGGGGTGTCACCCTCTGGCGATTCGCTCCAAGCAAGATCGAGAAAGTCACCGTCGGGTGTTTCTAAGGTTTGCCATTGAGGGTCAAACAACGCCTGCTTTCTAATAAATCGTGGCACTAAGGTTTGTAAGTGCGGGTTAGATAAACCAGCGGCTGCGGTAAATATTGTCATAAAAACAGTCCATGCTTCTTTTATGGGCTTTGATAAAGTGTTGAGCTTTTTAGTGAAACGCCCACGTTTTTATTTGAGCTTGGTTGATTCTCGGTATAAGCGCAAGGGTTTCGCTGATACGGGCTACAAAAACAAGGTGTAGGTAACTAGTTGAATATTGTCGAGATTGAACTTCAAATATATGGCCAGTCATGCGCGCCACTCCCGTGTGAAAACGAAGAGCGATACTACCAAGGTAAGCTTGGATCTTGATTGAAGATAAGAGAAAGGAAACGCGTTAGGGTTGAGGTGCTGGTTCAGAAAAAGCGTCGTAGAGGTTTTCAGCCCCTAATAAACGACAGTATTGAAAAGCGAGTGGTGATTGCTGGTTAGCCGTAAGCTGAAGAGAATTAATGCAGTCGACGAGATCAGATTGCTGTTGCTTCTCTAACTGCAGTTCAAATTGGAGAGCTTCACGGTAGAGGGAATCGACGACTTGAGGTTTGAGGTGCTTACGCAGCTCTCGATAGCTATGAAGCAGGGTTTCAGAGCGGCTTAAGCACTGTTGTACCTTGTGCCACTCTTCTTCGGCAAAAGACAATTGCTGCTCATCAAGCCATTTGAGAAGCAGCAGTAGATTGACGTTGCCGTGGAACTGGTTTTGCAAAGCTAGGCACGCATCCTTTACACCGCGCACACTGTAATACTGAAGGCTAAATTGCCATAGTCGTTCCAGTGTTAGTGATATTGGGGCGTGCTCTGGGCTCATAAGCTATCCATATCCTGTTCCATCTGCTCAAGCTCTTCTTGAGTGGACATCCAATCCATTTCAACTTCTTCTAGCTGTGACTTACTGCTCGCTTGGAGAGCGAGTACTTTATTCAGTTTAGCCTTATTTTCAGCTTCATACAGTGAAGTGTCGGATAATTCTTGCTCAGCTTCTTCGAGAGATAGCGTTAACTTATCCATCTGCTTTTCAAATTGAGTCAGCTTTTTACGAAGTGGCGCCGTCAGTTTACGGAACTCTGCTTCTTTACGTTTCTGCTCTTTTTTCGCTGCTGCACTGTTGGCGCCGTCTTTTGCTGGTGCCAATGCTTGCGCTTCTTTGCGCTCAACTTTCTGTTGTTCGGTTAGCCACTTGTAGTAATCGCTTAGGTCACCATCAAACGGTGCAACTTGACGGTCGTGCACAAGGTATAAATCATCAGTAGTCGCACGAAGTAGGTAACGGTCGTGCGATACGATAACCATTGCGCCTTCAAATGTCTGTAGGGCGAAGGTCAACGCCTGACGCATGTCGAGATCCAAGTGGTTAGTTGGTTCATCGAGTAGCAACAGGTTTGGTTTTTGCCATACCAGTAGCGCTAATACCAAGCGCGCTTTTTCACCACCCGAGAATGGCGCCACCTTGTCGAGTGCTTTCTCACCTTGGAAGCCAAAGCTACCTAAGTAGTCACGCAGTTGTTGCTCGGTGTGTTTCGGCGCAATTTGCATCATGTGCTGAAGTGGCGTTTCTTCTGGGTGCAGCGTCTCCAATTGATGCTGAGCGAAGTAACCCATCTTAACGCCTTGCGAATAGCTCAGCTCACCGCCTTGCTGTTTCAGTTCACCTGAAAGCAGCTTGATTAGCGTTGATTTACCGGCACCATTTCGACCAAGCAGACCGATACGGCTGCCGGGTACTAGATTTAGGCGAATCTTCTCTAGAATCAGATTGTCATCATAGCCCGCTGATACTTCATCCATCATCATGATTGGATTTGGTAGCGCGTCCGGCTCTCTAAATTCAAAACTGAATGGGTTATCAAACTGAGCGGGCAGCACTTGTTCCATTTTCTCTAGTGCTTTAATACGGCTTTGCGCTTGGCGAGCCTTTGATGCTTTGTAGCGAAAACGGTCAATGTAGCTCTGCATGTGAGACATTTGTTTCTGCTGCTTTTGGAACATTGCCTGCTGCAGGATTAACTTTTGTGCTCGTTGGGTTTCAAACGATGAGTAGTTACCGGTGTATTCATTGAGCTGTTGGTTTTCAACATGCACGATGCGGTTGACGATAGGGTCTAAGAAGTCTCTATCGTGCGAGATAAGAACGAGTGTGCCTGGGTAGTTTTGTAACCAACGTTCTAGCCACATTACTGCGTCTAAATCTAAGTGGTTGGTAGGCTCATCGAGTAGCAGTAGGTCACTGCGACATAGAAGGGCTTGCGCTAAGTTCAAACGCATACGCCAACCACCCGAGAATTGGGTTAGGTTCCATGTCATTTGTTCTTGGCGAAAGCCTAGGCCATCCAATAACTCGGCAGCACGTGCTTTGATGCTGTAACCACCAATGGTTTCAATCTTGCCGTGGATCTCTGCGACTAATGTACCGTTGTCGGCTTGTTCCGCTTTCTCTAGTTGATCTTCAAGGCCACGGTATTCACGGTCGCCATCGATCACGTATTCAATGGCTGTTCTTTCTAATGCTGGTGTTTCTTGAGCAACCCAAGCCATTTCCCAATGAGCTGGTTTACTGAACGAGCCAGCATCAATAGACAGTTCGTCCTTGATTAGGGCGAACAGCGTAGATTTACCACAGCCGTTTTTACCAACCAAACCGATCTTGTCGCCAGGATGAAAAGTCGCAGATGCTTGGTCGAGGAGTGGCTTACCACCGCGGAGCAATTGAATATCAGAGAAAGTAATCATAATTGAAATAGCATAGAAATTAGAGGTGAACAGACGCCTGCATAGTAGGCTGAAACCAGATAAAAGTCGATCACAATGCAATTTGCGTTATGATGCCAATAACATATTAATAACTTTTGCTTAAATTCTTGTGGCCTTGCCACCGTTTAGCCCTCAAAGGAATGTTTCAAAGGAATGAGTAATACTCCCTCGACAGACAAAGCCGTGCCAAAGGTGTTAATAATCTACGCACACCCAGAGCCGCACACCTCTATTGCTAATCAAATGATGGTTAAAAAGGTCGAGTCGCTCGGTCATGTCAAAATTCACGATCTCTACGCCATCTACCCAGACTTCTTTATCGATGTGCCTTATGAGCATGATTTACTCCTAGAGTACGATGTGATTGTGTTCCAGCATCCTCTGTTTATGTATTCCTGTCCTTCGTTATTGAAGGAGTGGTTTGATCGTGTGTTAGGAAAAGGATTTGCATTCGGTGAGCAGAGTGCGCTTAAAGGCAAACACTGGCGCAGCGTTATTACTACCGGTGGTAAAGAAGAGGCGTTTGGCGCCGCAGGCTATAATAAATATCCATTACAAGAGATCTTGCAACCATTCGAGCTAACCGCTGCTTTGTGTCAGATGCACTGGATATCCCCCTTAGTTTTACACTGGGCGAGAAATGTTTCGGATATGACGCTTTACCAACACGCAGAAGCGTATCGAAATTGGTTGCGAGACCCGCTACAAGATATAGGAGCGAATGATGGCTCTGACTAATGATTTTCTACAAAGTAGCGTTATATTTTTAGCGGCTGCTGTGGTTGCGGTTCCTATCGCGCAGCGAGCTGGCTTAGGTTCAGTACTCGGCTATCTATTAGCTGGCGTGGCGATTGGCCCGTGGGGGCTTGGTTTAATCAGTGATGTAGAGGCGATTCTACACTTCTCCGAATTTGGGGTGGTGCTGCTGCTTTTCTTGATTGGCTTAGAGCTTAACCCTAAAAAACTGTGGCAGATGAGGGCGCCTATTCTCGGACTCGGTGGCGCGCAAGTGCTGATCACCACTCTGATTATTACCGCCATCGCCTGTTTGTTCGGATTAACTTGGCAAACCAGCCTCGTAATAGGTATGGGTTTAGCGCTGTCTTCGACAGCCATTGCCTTACGTGTTATTGAAGAGAGGGAGCTCGGCGGTAAAGAAGCGGGGCAGTCAGGCTTTGCAGTACTACTTTTCCAAGATATTGCCGTTATTCCAATGCTAGCGATGTTGCCTCTACTTGCGGGTAATACGGGCGGCAGTTGGGCTGACATGCTGTGGATGCTAGGTGGTGTCATTGGCTTGCTTGTCGGTGGTCACTTCTTATTGAGACCACTGTTCCGATACGTAGTCATGAGTGGCGTACGTGAGTTGTTCACGGTCGCGGCGCTGTTATTAGTGATTGGTATTGCCGTCATCATGCAGCAGATTGGTTTGTCGATGGCACTGGGTACTTTCTTAGCGGGCGTACTTCTGGCTGAAAGTGAATATCGACATGAGCTTGAAATCGCCATAGACCCATTCAAAGGGTTACTGCTTGGTCTGTTCTTTATCTCTGTGGGTATGGCGGTAAACCTAGGTTTGCTGGCAGAAAGTCCATTCGCAATATTGATCGCGGTGTCGTCTCTGGTCGTATTGAAAGGCTTGGTGTTGTATGCGCTGGCTCGTATCTTCGGTACTCAAACTAAAGCGCGCAGCCGTATGGCGATGATTCTCAGCCAAGGTGGTGAATTCGCTTTCGTTATTTTTACCGCGGCGAGTGCACAAGGCATCCTAAGTGGTGACCAAGTGTCGTTCTTACTGGTTGTTGTGAGCCTTTCTATGGTGACCACGCCATTGATGCTTAAGCTGCAAGATCGCTTCTTTGCTCGTCAACTCAATCAAATCAGTGAAAGCGCGATGTCTTCTGATGTTGTCGATCGTAGCCCTCGAGTGATTATTGCCGGCTTTGGTCGTTTCGGTCAGATCATTGGACGTCTAATGTATGCCAATAAGATTCGTATCACCGTTCTTGAAAGTGATGCCAGCCAAATCCATATCCTTAGAAAATTCGGCTACAAGGTATTCTACGGTGACTCAACTCACCTTGAACTATTACGAGCTGCGGGAGCTGATAAGGCCGAAGCTATTGTGCTGTGTACCGACTCTCCGGACGAAATCATGAAAACCGTGGATTTGTGTAAGCAGCATTTCCCACAGTTGAAGATCTTAGCGCGTGCTCGAAGCCGTGTTGAAGCGTATCAATTACTTAACCATGGTGTGAGCAATTATTCTCGTGAAACTTTCCTTGGGGCTCTAGATTTAGGTCGTCAAACATTGACTGAACTTGGTATGCATCCATATAAAGCGAAGCGAGCAGAAGCACATTTTAGGAAATTGGATAATGGTATGCTCAAAGAGTTGCTTCCTCAGCATAGCGAAGATGCAGAGTTAGCTCAGAGAGCGAAAGAGGCTCGTAAAGAGCTTGAAGAGATCTTTGGACATGAGATGGAAAATGATCACCAATCTAGAAACTATTGGCAATAGCCTGAGCTTAGAGCTTAGAGCTTAGAAATTAGAGTTAATCGCTTGAGCTTAGCTCTATAGTTGTTCTTAAAAACTGTAACTTAAAGAACCAATCTAATAATAAACGCGGTCTCTGCTTAGTCTCGAATAGAGCATGTGGGAAGAACTGCGAATCCAGAGTAGTAAAGGATATGAACGTGAAACAGAAAAAACGCTTTATCGCAGGGGCAAGCTGCCCAAGTTGCAACACTCAAGACACACTCCGCTGGTGGGTTGAAAATAATATCGAGCTGGTGGAATGCGTCGATTGTGACTTCACAGAGCAGCGCAAACCGAAAACTGTAGAGAAATCTGAACACGCGAATCAAGAAATGATCGGTATTTTTAAGCCAGAATGATTGAGTTTCGTTAATTGATCCCCATAATATCCCGGTACAGAATTTTTCCTAAGCTCAACTGTTCGAGCTTAGTCCAAACCTCCTTGGAGCTCTCATGAAAATTGAAAAGAACGTAGTAGTTAGTGTTGCATATCAAGTGAAACTTGAAGATGGCGTAGTAGTTGACCAATCAACTGCAGAAGCTCCACTAGATTACCTTCACGGTCACAACAACCTAATTACAGGTCTTGAAAAAGAGCTTGAAGGCAAAGTAGCTGGCGACAAGTTCTCAGCAACGGTTACTCCAGAAGACGCTTACGGCGAGCACAACGATGACTTAGTTCAACGTGTTCCTGCAGACGTATTCCAAGGTGTTGAGCAAATCGAAGTTGGCATGCGTTTCCTAGCGGATACTGACCAAGGTCCAATCCCAGTTGAAGTGACTGAAGTAGATGGCGACGAAGTTGTTGTTGATGGTAACCACATGCTAGCTGGCCAAACTCTAACGTTTGACGTTGAAGTTGTAGCCGTTCGTGAAGCGACTGAAGAAGAAGTTCAACACGGTCACGTACACCAAGAAGGCGGCTGTGGTAGCCACGGTCACGACCATGATCATGACCACGAAGGCGGTTGCTGTGGTGGCGAAGGCCATGACCACGCTGAAGAGAAAAAAGACGGCTGCTGCGGCGGCGGTAGCTGTGGTTCTCACTAATACCGAACTAACGGTTTAGTTTAAGAATATCGAAAGCCTCCCTTGTGGAGGTTTTTTTCGTTTAGGAGTCTCGCTTTTTGAGCTGACTTTTAATCAAGCGAACTAAGTGTCTGCAAATCTAAGTGTCCGCAAATCTAAGCATTCGTAAAAAGTTTGGTTTTCGCTATCAGACATCAAAACATGGATGTGGTATTGATAGCACAACATTATAAGACGACGTCAGTGGAGAGTTTGCATGTCACAGCCTTTTTCAATTGCCATTCATGGTGGTGCAGGAACTATCTTGCGAGAGCAAATGAGCGATGAATTAAAAACGGGTATTACCGAGGCTTTGGAGAAGTCGGTTTTGGCTGGCTATCAAGTTTTGCAATCGGGTGGCGATGCGTTGGATGCAGTGGTGGCATCGGTTAAAGTGATGGAAGACAGCCCACACTTTAATGCCGGTAAAGGCTCGGTTTTAACTCATGACGAATTTGTTGAGATGGATGCTTCTGTGATGCACGGTCGCGAAATGGATGCGGGTGCTATTGCAGGTGTCCGTCATATCAAAAATCCAATTGAGCTTGCGCGTGATGTGATGCTTAAAAGCGATCATGTGCTGCTGATTGGTGAAGGCGCAGAGAGGTTTGCGTTTGAGCATGAGTATATCTTCACCGAGCAAGATTACTTCTTTACTGAGCGTCGTTATGACCAACTTCAGTCGATGAAAGAGAAAGGTATCTTTGCTTTGTCTGAAGCAAAATACGATGAGCAACAAGCTCAAAAATACCCAGATGATAAAAAGTACGGCACGGTTGGCGCTGTCGCATTAGACCAAGCCGGTAACTTAGCTGCAGCAACCAGTACCGGTGGCGTAACCAATAAAAAATACGGTCGTGTGGGAGATTCTCCAATCATCGGTGCAGGCACTGTTGCTGAAAATGGCAACGTGGCCGTATCAACGACAGGAATGGGCGAGTTCTTCCTTAGAAAGATGGTCGCCAGTGATGTGGCTGCAAGAATGCGTTATCTCAAGGAAGATGTGCACACGGCTTGTGAAACGATCATTCAAGGTGAATTGAAAACCATGGGCGGAGAAGGTGGCTTGATTGCTATTGATGGCCAAGGTGATATCCACTTCGGTATGAACAGTTCAGGGATGTATCGTGCGAGTGTTGATACGAACGGTTGCGTGGAAGTGAAGATTTATGCCGATGACTAAGATTGTATTGGTTTAATTGGCTTTAGCTTATTCACTCAGGTGAAATAAACAAAAGGGCGGCAGATGAGTATCTGTCGCCCTTTTAGTTTTCTATGTCCCGTCCTGAAATGTGTTTACACATCGAGGACGAGAGACTAGCGATGTGCGTCGCTAGAACCAATTCGTTATTTGGAACCGCACTTAATAGTGTGGAGGTGGCGTCTCTTCTGATGCATCAGCGAGGTTTGAGCCATCCATATTTTTCACTTTACCCACCACGAACTTCATTTGATCTTGCATTCTCGTGATCAACATCTGTTGTTGGCTAAGCGCTTCATTGAGTTCTTCAATGGTCTGTTCTTGGAAAGCTAGCTGACACTCTAGGTCATTCACGCGGCTTTCTAGTTGTTCAATTCGCTTTTCTGTCATCGTTCTTAATCCACATTCCAAGCTTGGGCGATGCCCGCAGAGGTGCCCGATATCACACGGTTCTTTTCATCAAAGGCTGCATCATACACTACCGCACGGGGAGGGCGAGCATCTTTTAATGGCTCGGCATCGTGACGAGAAATGCGTTTTCCATCTTGAGTATTCCACACACTCACTTGGCTTGATGGCGTACCCGTCACCAACATACTGCCGTCGTCAGAAAAGCGAGCACTAGAGAATATCAGCTGTCGAGACCAGCTCTGCAATTGCGCTTGAGGTTCACCTGTTTCCAAATCCCAGATCATCGCTTGGTTGCCGCCATCGGAAGTAAAAGCCAATTCTCCATCCCGTTGTAGTGCAACTCGTACTACTCTTTGTTCATGCTCGAAGGTACGTAACACCAAGCCTGATTCGGTATCCCAAAGGTAAGCTTTGTAGTCGTTGCCGCCTGATAATGCGTAGCGGCCATTAGAAGAGAGGGAGACTGAATTAACTTTTTCTCGGTGAGCAAGGAACTCAAGACGGCGTCCGGTGACTAAGTCCACATAGATAGCTTTGCCATTAGACAGGCCAAGTAAGACTTTTTCACCATTGCTGGATATGTCGACATCGCGAATTAAGCCATCGGAAATAGACCAAAGCCCTTCAGCTTGAGTCCAAGATAAGTCCCAAACGGCGAAATTCATCTGGCTGGCGGTAATGGCGAAGCGGCCGTTGTCAGAGATGCGGATACGCGATACTTGGTTTTCTGATTGGTCTTGTGGGCCGAGCTGAGCGAGCTCTTTGTTTTGGTCTAAGTCCCAGAGCAGTAAGTGTTTTTGCTGAGAGTAGAGCAGGGCGAAGCGTCCATCTCTGCTTAGGGCAAAGCTGGTGGCACCATTGGGTTCAATTTCCCAACGTTGCTCATCATCTTGAAAGAAAAAGCAACCATTTAACAAGGTGATGACAATCGTACATAGCAATGAGTGGAAAAATATTCGCATCACATCTAATAATCCGGTTTGTGTCGAAAGACATATGACTAGTATATTGTTATAACTAACGTATTCACACCAATCTAATCATTAGATTTGTGCACAATAACCAATGGCTTGGCCATTAATTGGAGAATTCAATGAAATCAGTTTTAAAAGTATCACTGCTTGCCGCAACGGTTATGCTAGCAGTTGGTTGTCAGAAAGAAGAACCAAAGGCAGAAGCTCCACAGGTAGAAGAAGCTAAAGTTGCAGCAGTAAACTTTAAAACAGAAGATGACAAAGCGGCATACGCAATCGGTGTATCTTTCGCGAACTACCTAAGCACAAGCATTGATAAGCCAAGCGAGCTAGGCATTAACCTAGACAAAGATATGGTTCTTCAAGGTATCGAAGACGTATTCGCAGAGAAAACAGCACTTAACGAAGAAGAAACTCGCGCAGCTCTTGAAGCTCTAGACAAGCGTGTTGCTGAAACAATGCAAGCACAAGCGGCAGAAAAATCTGCAGAAGTGAAGAAAGCCGGTGATGATTTCCGTGCTGAGTTCGCTAAAACTGAAGGCGTTAAGCAAACTGAATCTGGTCTACTTTACCAAGTAATGACGGCTGGTGAAGGTGCTTCTCCAAAAGACACTGATACCGTTCAAGTACACTACAAAGGTACGCTAACAGACGGTACTCAGTTCGACAGCTCTTACGATCGTGGCGAACCAGCAACATTCCCACTAAACCGCGTAATCCCTGGCTGGACTGAAGGCGTACAACTGATGCAAGTTGGTTCTAAGTACAAGTTCGTTATCCCGCCAGAGCTAGCATACGGTGAGCAAGACACACCGACTATCCCTGCTAACTCAACGCTAGTATTCGAAGTTGAACTACTTAAAATTGATAACGCTGAAGCGGCTCCTGCTCAGTAATATCAGCTAAAAGTTTTATTCTAAAATACGTTGATTGAATAAAAAGCCTAACTTTGAGTTAGGCTTTTTTTATGATTTGAAGGTGAGTATTTGATTTTTAAACTTGTTCTAAATCACTAGTTGCAATGTTAGCTAGGTGTGCAATTAAAATTTTCTGATAAACTTACATAAATTTGTTGATTTTTCACACGAAGGTAAGGAATAAGTGACTACTACAGAAACAGTCAATGCAGATGTGTTACTTGAAATGGAATCAGTCCACGTTATGCCATTCAGTGAACACGATAAAATCATTCTAAGATCTTATGAGGCCGTGGTTGACGGTATTGCGAGTCTTATCGGTCCGTTTTGTGAAATCGTTTTACATTCTTTAGAAGACCTCAATACTTCTGCGATTAAAATTGCCAACGGCGAAAATACAGGTCGTCAGGTTGGTTCGCCGATCACCGATCTTGCATTGAAGATGCTGAAAGATATTGAAGGTTCTAAGCGTAACTTCTCACGTTCATACTTTACTCGCGCTAAAGGCGGAGTATTGATGAAGTCGATCACGGTTGCTATCCGCAATGGTGAAGACCGAGTGATTGGTTTGTTGTGTATTAACGTAAACTTAGATGCGCCATTCTCACAAGTACTGCAATCTTTCATGCCTACGCAAGATGCGGACGAAGCAGCATCATCAGTCAACTTTGCGAGTGATGTGGAAGAGCTTGTCGACCAGACGGTTGAACGCACCATTGAAGAAATCAATGCCGACAAATCAGTATCGAACAATACTAAGAACCGTCAAATCGTGATGGAGCTTTACGACAAAGGTATTTTCGATATTAAAGACGCGATTAACCGTGTTGCTGAGCGATTGAACATCTCTAAGCACACCGTATACCTATACATCCGACAACGTAAAACAGAGGATGAAGAGGGTTGTTAAGCTATACACTTTTAGTGAATGGACCGGTCTACGGTTCACAGTCGGCAAGAAGTGCTTACCAGTTTGCAGTGGCTCTTATTAATCAGGGCCACAAACTTCACAGTGTATTCTTCTATCAAGATGGCGTCAGTAATGGCTCTGACCTTACCGTACCTGCTAATGATGAATTCGACTTGGCTTCCGCTTGGCAAAAACTGGCGGATGAGCACAATGTTAGCCTTGAAACGTGTGTTGCTGCTGCGCTTAGACGCGGAGTGATCAGCACGGATGAAGCAACGCAACATCAATTGAGTGCATCTAACTTGGCGGCTGGGTTTACCCAAGCTGGGTTAGGGAGCTTATCTGAAGCACTTTTGATGCAAGATAGGGTTGTACAGTTTTGAGTAAATTGGCCTTTGTATTTAACACTTTTCCTCATACGACGGCAGCGGGCAGGGAAGGGCTAGACGCACTGCTAGCGGCTTCAGCCTATAGTGAAGACATTACCGTGTTCTTTGTTGGTAATGGCGTTACACAGCTTCTCAAGGCTCAACAGCCTGATGAATCCCTATCACGTGACTATATTTCTGCATTCAAGCTTATGGACCTCTATGACATCGAGCAAGTTTACGTGTGTCAACATAGCCTCAATCAGTTTGGTCTCTCGACCGATAACTTACTGATCGATGTGACTGCGCTAGAAGTGAATGAGTTGACGCAGAAGTTAGCTCAGAGCCAAAAAATACTGACTTTCTAGGGAACGTTATGCTTCATATTGTAAAATCAGTAGACAAACTCAAGCTTGCATT
This sequence comes from Vibrio sp. SBT000027, assembly GCF_963894355.1. Lineage (NCBI taxonomy): Bacteria > Pseudomonadati > Pseudomonadota > Gammaproteobacteria > Vibrionales > Vibrionaceae > Vibrio > Vibrio sp. SBT000027. The sequence goes on from NZ_CAWQGD010000003.1 coordinate 163,191, forward strand.
GGCGTACTCGCAACAAAAGGATCACATCCTTTTGGTTGAAGATGCGGTGTATGTTTGCCTTCCAAATCATGAGTTATTCAATCAAATCTCAATCGTTGAACATGTGTCGGTATTAAAAACAGATCTCGATAGCCGAGGTTTACAACAACTTGCTTCAAGCACTCTGGATCAAGTGGACTTCGACGGATTCGTCAAACTAACGGTTTTGAACGACAAATCAGTAACTTGGTAGCTGCGTTTTATCAGTATGGTTAAAAAAAGACCATCCTGAGCTCTAGACGGCTAAAAAAGATCTGTATATTTCTTGACACACATCCCACTGCTGAATAGAATTTTGCGTCCCTATTTACACTATGTGTAATAGGGCTAGATTTTTCATCAAGCTTACTTTCAAGTAAATCAGGAGCTAGTTAATGGCAACTATTAACCAGTTGGTACGTACTCCTCGTGTAAAGCAGGTTGTTAAAAGCAACGTGCCTGCACTAGAAGCGTGCCCACAAAAACGTGGTGTATGTACTCGCGTATATACTACTACTCCAAAAAAACCGAACTCAGCACTACGTAAAGTATGTCGTGTTCGTCTAACTAACGGCTTTGAAGTTACTTCATACATCGGCGGCGAAGGTCATAACCTTCAAGAACACAGTGTTGTTCTTATCCGTGGTGGTCGTGTTAAAGATTTACCAGGTGTGCGTTACCACACTGTTCGCGGTGCACTTGACTGTGCAGGCGTTAACGACCGTAAGAAAGGTCGTTCTAAGTATGGTGTGAAACGTCCTAAGTCTTAATGCGTCTTTTTTAAAAAGAAAGCGTTAAGTAAGGCCAAACACTATTTATTTATTATTCTGAAAAGTTTTGGAAAAAACCTGAAGAAGACAACGGAGAAATTCCATGCCACGTCGTCGCGTAATAGGCCAGCGTAAGATCCTTCCAGATCCTAAGTTCAAATCTGAACTGCTGGCAAAATTCGTTAACATCCTTATGGTTGACGGAAAAAAATCTACTGCAGAGAAGATTGTTTACACTGCACTAGAAACTATGGCTGAGAAATCTGGTAAAGATCACTTAGCTGTATTTGAAGAAGCTCTTGAAAATGTTCGCCCAGCGGTAGAAGTTAAATCTCGCCGTGTGGGTGGTTCAACTTACCAAGTACCTGTAGAAGTTCGTCCGGTTCGCCGTAACGCTCTTGCTATGCGTTGGGTAGTTGAAGCTGCGCGTAAGCGTGGTGAAAAATCTATGGCTCAACGCCTAGCTGCTGAAATGCTAGACGCGTCTGAGAACAAAGGTACTGCGGTTAAGAAACGTGAAGACGTTCACCGCATGGCTGACGCAAACAAAGCGTTCGCACATTACCGCTGGTAATACCTTTTTAGTGCTGCAAGGTTCCTTGCAGCACTTCTTTAGTTCCTATGCTTATGCTAGGAACTATTGCTATTTCTAGGGCAAGCACTTTTTAGCGAAGCATCGCTTTTAACGCATAATCTAGACATAGCAATAGTCCCTAAGTCTCTAATAAGAGGATTCAACCGTGGCTCGTAAAACTCCTATAGAGCAATACCGTAATATCGGTATCGTTGCTCACGTAGATGCAGGTAAAACAACCACAAGTGAACGTATTCTGTTCTATACCGGTCTTTCTCACAAAATCGGCGAAGTTCACGATGGTGCAGCAACCATGGATTGGATGGAGCAAGAGCAAGAGCGCGGTATTACGATCACTTCAGCAGCAACCACTACGTTTTGGCGTGGTATGGAAGCTCAGTTCTCGGACCACCGTATCAACATCATCGACACTCCTGGACACGTTGACTTCACAATCGAAGTAGAACGTTCTCTGCGTGTACTTGATGGTGCAGTTGTTGTTTTCTGTGGCTCGTCTGGTGTTGAACCTCAGTCAGAGACAGTATGGCGTCAAGCTGATAAGTACCAAGTTCCACGTATGGTTTTCGTTAACAAAATGGACCGTACAGGCGCAGATTTCTTGCGCGTAGTTGAACAGATCAAGGACCGCCTAGGCGCAACCCCTGTTCCAATTCAACTGAACATTGGTGCTGAAGAAAACTTCCAAGGTGTTGTCGATCTTCTCAAGATGAAGGCAATCAACTGGAACGAAGCTGACCAAGGCATGACTTTCACGTACGAAGATATTCCTGCAGACATGCAAGAAATGGCTGAAGAATATCGTACCGAACTTGTTGAAGCTGCTGCAGAAGCAAATGAAGAGCTGATGGATAAGTACCTTGAAGAAGGTGAATTAACAGAAGCTGAAATCAAGCAAGGTCTTCGTATTCGTACCCTTAATAATGAAATCGTACTTGCCACTTGTGGTAGTGCATTCAAAAACAAAGGTGTACAAGCTGTTCTAGATGCAGTGGTTGACTTCCTTCCTTCTCCAGTCGATGTACCGGCAATTAGAGGTATTGATGACGACGAGAATGAAATTGAGCGTCACGCGGACGACAAAGAACCGTTCTCAGCGCTAGCATTTAAAATTGCAACAGACCCATTTGTTGGTACTTTAACTTTCATCCGTGTTTACTCTGGAGTTGTTGAAAGCGGTAAAACAGCTTACAACTCTGTGAAGAAACAACGTGAACGTTTAGGGCGCATTGTTCAAATGCACTCAAACAAACGTGAAGAAGTAAAAGAAGTACGAGCAGGTGACATCGCAGCCATTATCGGCCTTAAAGATGTTACTACTGGTGAAACTCTATGTGATCAGAACCATAAAATCGTTCTTGAGCGTATGGAATTCCCAGATCCAGTTATTCAGATCGTTGTAGAGCCTCGCTCTCAAGCTGATCAAGATAAAATGACTATCGCTCTAGGTAAACTAGCAGCAGAAGACCCATCATTCCGCGTTGATATGGATGCGGAAACTGGCCAGACACTGATTTCTGGTATGGGCGAACTACACTTAGATATCATCGTTGACCGTATGAAGCGTGAATTTAACGTCAACTGCAACGTTGGTAACCCGCAAGTAGCTTATCGTGAAACGATTCGCGGTACTGCGAAAGCGGAAGGCAAATTTATCCGTGAGCATGGTGGTAAAGGTCAGTACGGTCACGTGTGGCTAAAACTTGAACCATCAGAAGCTGGCGAAGGCTTTGTCTTCGTTGATGAAATTGCCAACGGTATCGTACCTAAAGAGTTTATCGCTTCGGTCGCTAAAGGCGTTGAAGAGCAGATGAACAATGGTGTACTTGCTGGCTATCCAGTTTTGGATATCAAAGCTACACTATATGATGGTTCTTACCATGAAGTAGATTCAAGTGAGATGGCGTTTACAATCGCTGCCTCTATGGCTTTCAGATCGGGTGCACTTGAAGCGCAACCGGTTCTGCTTGAGCCTATGATGAAAGTTGAAGTAACTACTCCAGAAGACTGGATGGGTGACGTTGTTGGCGATATTAACCGTCGTCGCGGCATCATCGAAGGTATGGACGAGGGGACAGCTGGCCTGAAGATAATTCGTGCACAAGTTCCGTTGTCTGTCATGTTCGGTTACGCAACTGATTTACGTTCTGCGACACAAGGCCGTGCTTCTTACTCTATGGAGTTTAGTGAGTACGCTGAAGTGCCTAACAATGTTGCAAAAGCAATCATTGCAGAGCGTGGTTAAACAAAAGGGACGCATTTTTTTCATTTTTTGAAAGAACAATGCGTCCAAATATTGCGCTAACGAGAGTTGGCGCATAAAATAGCAATTTCTGGCGCGTCTCGCTCAATAATGAACGTGGCGAATCATAACTAGGAAGGAACACGATTGTGTCTAAAGAAAAATTTGAACGTACGAAACCGCACGTAAACGTTGGTACTATCGGCCACGTTGACCACGGTAAAACAACTCTAACTGCTGCTATCTGTACTACACTTGCAAAAGTGTACGGCGGTGTTGCTAAAGATTTCGCATCTATCGATAACGCTCCAGAAGAGCGCGAGCGCGGTATCACAATCGCAACTTCTCACGTTGAGTACGATACTCCTGAACGTCACTACGCACACGTAGACTGTCCTGGACACGCCGATTATGTTAAAAACATGATCACTGGTGCTGCTCAAATGGACGGCGGTATCCTAGTTGTTGCTGCTACAGATGGCCCTATGCCACAAACACGTGAGCACATCCTACTTGGTCGTCAAGTTGGTATCCCTTACATCATCGTATTCATGAACAAATGTGACATGGTTGATGACGAAGAGCTACTTGAGCTAGTAGAAATGGAAGTACGTGAACTTCTTTCTGAGTACGAGTACCCAGGAGACGACCTTCCAGTAATTCAAGGTTCTGCACTTGGCGCTCTAAACGGCGAAAAGCAGTGGGAAGACAAGATCGTTGAGCTTGCAGAAGCACTAGATTCTTACATTCCACTTCCAGAGCGTGCTGTTGATCTACCGTTCCTACTTCCTATTGAAGATGTATTCTCAATCCAAGGTCGTGGTACAGTAGTTACTGGTCGTATCGAGCGCGGTATCCTACGTGTAGGTGACGAAGTAGAAATCGTTGGTATCAAAGAAACTACTCTTACTACTTGTACTGGTGTTGAAATGTTCCGTAAACTGCTTGACGAAGGTCGTGCAGGTGAGAACGTTGGTGCACTTCTACGTGGTACTAAGCGTGATGACGTTGAACGTGGCCAAGTACTTTCTGCTAAAGGTTCAATCAACCCACACACTAAGTTTGAGTCTGAAGTATACGTACTTTCTAAAGACGAAGGCGGCCGTCACACTCCTTTCTTCAAGGGTTACCGTCCACAGTTCTACTTCCGTACAACTGACGTAACAGGCGATATCACTCTACCAGAAGGCGTAGAAATGGTAATGCCAGGTGACAACGTTCAAATGACTGTTGAGCTAATCGCTCCAATCGCAATGGACGAAGGTCTACGTTTCGCAATCCGCGAAGGTGGCCGTACAGTTGGTGCTGGTGTTGTAGCTAAAATCTTCGCTTAATAGCATTTAGATTTTTGCACACTCTTCATTAGAAGAGCACGCATCTGAAAAGGGAAGCTTCGGCTTCCCTTTTATTATTTATAGAGAAACATTCCTTTCCCGCGCAATAATCCATATCTCCCCAAGTTCCTTTTTCAATATATTCCGATTATTTTCCCAACACTACTTGCATACTAAAACGTGATCTGTATAATGCATCGCACTGGCTAACGCCGGTTTGTGAACCAATGAGCACTGAGGAGTAGGTCTTACCTAGTAATGTATACTCAGCTTATGTTCGCGGTTAATAAAAATAGTAAACTTCGTGTTTACTTCAAAAGTTAACTGACAATGCGTCCTGATTTTGGATGCTACGGTTTCACATAAATCAATCGGCATTCTCTCGTTCTTTCGAGCTTGAGTGGCGATATTGTTTGTGTAATTTTTAATAATTGGAGCTCTGTCTCATGCAGAACCAACGTATTCGTATCCGCCTTAAAGCGTTTGATTACAAGCTAATCGATGCTTCAACTGCGGAAATCGTTGAAACAGCAAAACGTACTGGCGCACAGGTTCGTGGTCCTATTCCACTTCCTACTCGTAAAGAGCGTTTCACTGTTCTTACCTCTCCACACGTCAACAAAGATGCACGTGACCAGTACGAAATTCGTACTCACAAGCGTTTGATCGACATCGTTGAGCCAACAGATAAAACTGTTGATGCTCTAATGCGTCTTGATCTTGCAGCTGGCGTTGATGTTCAAATCAGCCTAGGTTAAGGGAGATAAGAATAATGATTGGTCTAGTCGGACGTAAAGTGGGTATGACCCGCGTATTTACTGAAGAAGGCGTTTCTATCCCAGTAACTGTTGTTGAGGTTGAAGCGAACCGTATTTCTCAAGTTAAAACTCTTGAGACAGACGGCTACGCAGCAATCCAAGTAACTACTGGTGCTAAGAAAGCTAACCGTGTAACTAAACCTGAAGCTGGTCACTTCGCGAAAGCGGGTGTAGAAGCAGGTCGCGGTCTTTGGGAATTCCGTTTAGAAAACGGCGAAGAGTTTGAAGTTGGCGCTGAGCTAAACGTAGAACTTTTCAACGAAATTAAAAAAGTAGACGTTACTGGTACATCTAAAGGTAAAGGCTTCCAAGGCGCTATCAAGCGTTGGAATTTCTCTACTCAAGATATGACTCACGGTAACTCTTTGTCTCACCGCGCACCGGGTTCAATTGGCCAATGTCAAACTCCAGGCCGCGTGTTTAAAGGCAAGAAAATGGCAGGTCACATGGGAGCTGAGCGTGTAACGACTCAAAACCTAGAGATCGTACGTGTTGACGCTGAGCGCAATCTACTCCTTATTAAAGGTGCAGTACCAGGCTCAACAGGCGGTAACGTGATCGTAAAACCTGCTGTTAAAGCATAACGTCTAGGAGTAAGTAATGGAATTGATGGTTAAAGGTGCTGATGCACTAACTGTTTCCGAGACTACTTTCGGACGTGACTTTAACGAAGCTCTAGTACACCAAGTAGTTGTTGCATATGCAGCAGGTGCTCGTCAAGGTACTCGTGCTCAAAAGACTCGTTCTGAAGTATCAGGCGGCGGTGCTAAGCCATGGCGCCAAAAAGGTACTGGCCGTGCACGTGCTGGTACAATTCGTAGCCCAATCTGGCGTACAGGTGGTGTTACTTTTGCTGCGAAACCACAAGATCACAGCCAAAAAGTAAACAAAAAAATGTACCGCGGTGCTATGAAGAGCATTCTGTCTGAGTTGATTCGTCAAGAGCGTCTAATCGTTGTTGATAACTTCTCTGTAGAAGCACCAAAAACAAAAGAACTTGTAGCTAAGCTTAAAGAGCTTGAGCTAAACGACGTTCTGATTGTGACTGGCGAAGTAGATGAAAATCTATTCTTAGCTGCTCGTAACCTATACAAAGTAGATGCACGTGATGTTGCTGGTGTTGATCCAGTATCACTAATCGCTTTCGACAAGGTTCTGATGACTGCTGACGCAGTTAAGCAAGTTGAGGAGATGCTAGCATGATCACTGAAGAGCGTATCTTAAAAGTTCTACGTGCTCCGCACATCTCTGAAAAAGCAACTATGGCAGCTGAGAAAGCGAACACTATCGTTTTCAAAGTAGCTAAAGATGCAACTAAGAAAGAGATCAAAGCAGCTGTAGAAAAGCTATTTGAAGTTGAAGTTAAGTCTGTAAATACTCTTGTATTAAAGGGTAAGACCAAACGTCAAGGTATGCGTGAAGGCCGTCGTTCAGACGTTAAGAAAGCCTACGTTACTTTGAAAGAAGGTCAAGATCTTGACTTCGTTGGCGGCGCGGAATAACAGGAGTAGTAAAAATGGCTATTGTTAAATGTAAGCCGACTTCCCCTGGTCGTCGTCACGTCGTTAAAGTTGTTAACGCTGACCTGCACAAGGGTAAGCCATACGCACCACTTTTAGAGAAAAACTCTAAGAACGGTGGTCGTAACAACAACGGTCGTATTACAGTACGTCACATCGGTGGTGGTCATAAACACCATTACCGTCTGATTGACTTCAAACGTACTAAAGATGGCATCCCAGCGAAAGTTGAGCGTCTAGAATACGATCCAAACCGTAGTGCTAACATCGCTCTAGTTCTGTACGCAGACGGTGAGCGTCGTTACATCATTGCACCTAAAGGTGTTAACGCAGGCGACCAGATTCAATCTGGCGTAGATGCTGCAATCAAAGCAGGTAACACTCTGCCGATGCGCAACATCCCAGTAGGTTCTACTGTACACTGTGTTGAACTTAAGCCTGGTAAAGGTGCACAACTAGCTCGTTCGGCTGGTGCTTATGCTCAAATCATCGCTCGCGATGGTGCATACGTAACTATCCGTCTACGTTCTGGTGAAATGCGCAAAGTACTTTCTGAAGGTCGTGCAACGATCGGTGAAGTTGGTAACTCTGAGCATATGCTACGTGAACTTGGTAAAGCTGGTGCTTCACGCTGGCGCGGCGTACGTCCAACCGTACGTGGTGTAGTAATGAACCCGGTGGATCACCCACATGGTGGTGGTGAAGGCCGCACATCTGGTGGTCGTCACCCAGTATCTCCTTGGGGCGTTCCTACTAAGGGCTTCAAGACTCGTAAGAATAAGCGCACTGACAAGTACATCGTACGTCGTCGCACTAAATAATTTATAAAGAGGAATCGCCATGCCACGTTCTCTCAAGAAAGGTCCTTTTATTGACCTACACTTGCTGAAGAAGGTAGAGAAAGCGGTGGAAAGCGGAGACAAAAAGCCTATTAAGACTTGGTCCCGTCGCTCAATGATCATCCCAACAATGATTGGTTTGACCATCGCTGTCCATAATGGTCGTCAGCACGTCCCTGTTTTCGTTACCGAAGAAATGATCGGTCACAAACTAGGCGAATTTGCACCAACTCGTACTTATCGCGGTCATGCTGCAGATAAGAAAGCTAAGAAGAAATAAGGAGTAGATGATGGAAGCTTTAGCTAAACATAACTTTGCTCGTATTTCTCCACAGAAAGCTCGCTTAGTTGCAGACCAAATTCGCGGTAAGTCGGTAGACCAGGCTCTAGAAATTCTAACTTTCAGCAACAAAAAAGCTGCTGTTTTAGTTAAGAAAGTTCTTGAGTCAGCTATCGCTAACGCGGAACATAACGAAGGTGCAGATATCGACGATCTAAATGTCGCTAAAATCTTCGTAGATGAGGGCCCTATCATGAAGCGTATTATGCCTCGTGCTAAAGGCCGTGCGGATCGTATCTTGAAGCGTTCAAGCCACATCACTATTGTTGTAGCAGATCGCTAAAGACTAGGAGAGTAAGCAATGGGTCAGAAAGTACATCCTAATGGTATTCGTCTTGGCATCGTCAAGCCTTGGAATGCTACATGGTTTGCTAATACCAACGAATTCGCTGACAACCTAGACGGCGACTTCAAGGTACGTCAGTTCCTTACCAAGGAACTACAAAAAGCATCATTATCTCGTATCGTTATCGAGCGTCCAGCGAAGAGCATCCGTGTGACTATTCACACAGCTCGTCCTGGCGTTGTTATCGGTAAGAAAGGTGAAGACGTAGAGAAGCTACGCGCAGCTGTAGCTAAAATCGCAGGTGTACCAGCGCAAATTAACATCGCTGAAGTACGTAAGCCTGAGCTAGATGGTCAGCTTGTAGCTGATAGCATCGCGTCTCAACTAGAGCGTCGTGTTATGTTCCGTCGTGCAATGAAGCGTGCGGTACAAAATGCTATGCGTCTAGGCGCTAAAGGCATCAAAGTACAAGTAGGCGGCCGTCTTGGCGGTGCTGAAATCGCACGTTCAGAGTGGTACCGTGAAGGCCGTGTGCCTCTACACACTCTACGTGCAGACATTGATTACGCAACTTCTTCGGCTCACACTCAATACGGTGTGATCGGCATTAAAGTTTGGATCTTCAAAGGTGAGATTCTAGGCGGTATGCCAGCTGCTAACGCAGTAGAGCCAAAAGGCGATAAGCCTAAGAAGCAGCGTAAAGGCCGTAAGTAAGGAGTCGAACGATGCTACAACCAAAACGTACTAAGTTCCGCAAGGTTATGACTGGTCGTAACCGTGGTCTAGCTAAAGGTACTGAAGTAAGCTTCGGCGAATTCGGTCTTAAAGCTGTTGGCCGTGGTCGTCTGACTGCACGTCAAATCGAAGCGGCACGTCGTGCTATGACACGTCACATTAAGCGTCAAGGTCAAATCTGGATCCGTGTTTTCCCAGACAAACCAATTACTGAAAAGCCTCTTGAAGTTCGTCAAGGTAAAGGTAAAGGTTCAGTTGCGTACTGGGTTGCTCAAATCCAACCAGGCAAAGTTATGTACGAGATGAATGGCGTACCTGAAGAGTTGGCACGTGAAGCGTTCCGCCTAGCGGCGCGTAAACTGCCTGTTAAAACTACTTTTGTAACTAAGCAGGTGATGTGATGAAAGCACAAGATCTACGCGAAAAGAACGTTGAAGAGCTTAACGCTGAGCTATTGAATTTGCTACGTGAACAGTTCAACTTGCGCATGCAAGCTGCAACTGGTCAACTTCAGCAAACTCATACTCTAAAAGCTGTACGCCGTGACATCGCACGTGTGAAAACTGTTTTGACTGAAAAGGCAGGCGCATAATGAGCGAAACTAACCGCATCCAGCAAGGCCGTGTAGTAAGTGACAAGATGGACAAGTCTATCGTTGTTGCTATTGAACGTACTGTAAAACACCCAATTTACGGTAAGTTCATCAAACGCACGACTAAAGTACACGCACACGACGAAGACAACACTTGTGGCCTAGGCGACAAAGTTGAAATCGCTGAGTGTCGTCCTCTGTCTAAGACTAAGTCTTGGACATTGGTTAAAGTTCTAGAAAAAGCGAAGATTTAATCTTTGTAATTCTATAACTTATAAGCGGCTCCAAATTATTTTTTGGAGCCGCTTGTTTTTTGTCTACCCAATTTAAAAAAAGGGTGGTACAATTCGCGTCCCTTTTAAAGAGGCAGCCCGACCCGAGAGGGTCTAGTTTTAATATTTAGCGGAGCACTAACAATGATCCAGATGCAAAGTACACTTGACGCAGCAGATAACTCTGGCGCGCGCAAGGTAATGTGTATTAAGGTTCTGGGTGGCTCTCACCGCCGTTATGCACATATCGGTGACGTCATCAAGGTTACAGTGAAGGAAGCGATTCCTCGCGGTAAAGTAAAGAAAGGTGATGTTCTGAAGGCGGTAGTAGTGCGCACCCGTAAAGGCGTTCGTCGCCCAGACGGTTCTGTCATTCGCTTCGACAGTAATGCTTGTGTATTGTTAAATGACACTACTGAGCAACCAGTCGGCACACGTATCTTTGGTCCTGTGACTCGTGAACTTCGTAACGCGAAATTCATGAAGATTGTATCACTTGCACCTGAAGTTCTGTAAGGAGCGGCAACATGGCAGCTAAAATCCGTCGTAACGACGAAGTAATCATTCTTGCTGGTAAAGATAAAGGCAAGAAAGGTAAAGTAACTAAGGTTCTGACAACTGGTAAAGTTGTTGTTGAAGGCATCAATCTTGTTAAAAAACACCAAAAGCCAGTTCCGGCTCTAGGTCAACAAGGTGGCATCGTTGAACAAGAAGCAGCTATTGATGCTTCTAACGTTGCAGTCTTTAACGCGGCTACTGGTAAAGCAGACCGTATCGGTTTCCGTATCGAAGATGGCAAGAAAGTTCGTTTCTTCAAATCTAACGGCGAAACTGTTTCTAACTAATTAGAAGTAATTTGGAGTTCTACTATGGCGAAACTGCATGATTACTACAAGTCGTCTGTAGTCGCTGAGCTTACCAAAGAGTTCAGCTACACAAGCGTCATGCAAGTCCCTAGGATTGAGAAAATCACCCTAAACATGGGCGTTGGTGAAGCAATCAACGATAAGAAACTGCTAGAAAACGCAGCATCTGATATGGCAACGATCTCTGGTCAAAAGCCACTTATCACGAAAGCGCGTAAATCTGTAGCTGGTTTCAAAATTCGTGAAGGCTACCCAATTGGTTGTAAAGTAACCTTGCGTGGTGAGCGCATGTGGGAATTTTTAGAGCGTTTAATCTCTATCGCACTTCCACGTGTACGTGATTTCCGTGGTGTTAGCGCTAAGTCTTTTGACGGACGCGGTAACTACAGCATGGGCGTTCGCGAGCAAATCATCTTTCCGGAAATCGACTACGATAAAGTCGATCGTGTCCGCGGTCTTGATATTACTATCACGACATCTGCGGGATCCGATGAGGAAGGCCGAGCTCTGCTGGCTGCCTTTAACTTCCCATTCCGTAAGTAAGGGTAGGGTTACTGTTATGGCTAAACAATCAATGAAAGCACGTGAAGCTAAACGTGCAAAACTAGTAGTTAAGTTCGCTGAAAAGCGTTCTGCGCTAAAAGTTATCATTAGCGATGTAAACGCATCTGAAGAAGATCGTTGGAATGCGGTTCTTAAACTGCAATCTCTTCCACGTGATTCAAGTGCATCACGTCAGCGCAACCGTTGCAACCAAACTGGTCGTCCACACGGTTACCTACGTAAATTCGGTCTAAGCCGCATTAAGGTTCGTGAAGCTTGCATGAAAGGCGAGATTCCGGGTCTTCGTAAGGCTAGCTGGTAATTGCCACTTAATCATTTGGAGTAAATCTTATGAGCATGCAAGATCCGATTTCGGATATGCTGACCCGAGTTCGTAACGGTCAGGCAGCAAATAAAGTTGCTGTAAAAATGCCTTCTTCAAAGCTTAAAGTTGCAATTGCTGCATTACTTAAAGCTGAAGGTTACATCGTAGACTTCGCTGTTGACAGCGAAGTAAAACCTGAGCTAGAAGTTACTCTTAAGTACTTCCAAGCTAAACCTGTAATCGAGCAAATCAAGCGTGTATCACGTCCTGGTCTAAGAGTTTATAAAAATAAAGACTCTTTACCTACAGTGATGGGTGGTCTTGGTATTGCAGTTGTTTCTACTTCCAAGGGTCTGATGTCTGACCGTGCTGCTCGCAAAGCAGGTCTTGGCGGTGAAATCATCTGTTACGTAGCTTAAGGAGTAGATTATGTCTCGTGTTGCTAAAGCACCTGTCGCTATTCCAGCTGGCGTAGAGGTGAAACTAAACGGCCAAGAAGTTACTGTAAAAGGTAGCAAAGGTGAGCTTACTCGCGTTCTTAACAGCGCCGTAGTTATTGCACAGGAAGAAAACAACCTAACTTTCGGTCCGAAAGAAGGTGTTACTAACGCATGGGCACAGGCTGGTACAGCTCGCGCTCTAGTTAATAACATGGTTGTGGGTGTTACTCAGGGCTTCGTTAAGAAGTTAACTCTTAAAGGTGTTGGTTACCGTGCTGCTATCAAAGGCAACTCTGTAGGTCTAACACTAGGCTTTTCTCACCCAGTAGAGCACGCTCTACCTGAAGGTATTAAAGCTGAGTGCCCTAGCCAAACTGAGATCATTATTACTGGTTGCGATAAGCAAGTAGTAGGTCAAGTTGCGGCTGACATTCGTTCTTACCGTGCTCCTGAACCTTATAAAGGTAAAGGTGTTCGTTACGCAGATGAAAATGTGCGTACTAAAGAAGCTAAGAAGAAGTAAGGTATCACTATGGATAAGAAAGCATCTCGCATCCGTCGTGCTACACGTGCACGTCGTAAGATTGCAGAACTTGGCGCAACTCGCTTGGTAGTACACCGTACTCCTCGCCATGTTTACGCTCAAGTTATCTCGGCAAACGGCTCTGAGGTTATCGCAGCTGCTTCTACTGTAGAAAAAGCGATCCGTGAGCAAGTTAAGAACACTAGTAACGTTGATGCAGCTAAAGCAGTTGGTAAAGCTGTTGCTGAGCGCGCTCTTGAAAAAGGCGTAGCTACAGTTGCATTTGATCGTTCTGGTTTCCAATACCACGGTCGAGTAGCGGCGCTAGCAGATTCTGCTCGCGAAGCTGGTCTGAAATTCTAAGGTAGGGTTGGAAGATGGCTAAAGAACAACAACAAGCTAATGATTTGCAAGAAAAGCTGATCGCTGTTAACCGTGTATCTAAGACGGTTAAAGGTGGTCGAATCATGAGCTTCACTGCACTAACAGTAGTTGGTGACGGTAATGGTCGTGTAGGTTTCGGTTACGGCAAAGCTCGTGAAGTACCTGCTGCGATTCAAAAAGCAATGGAAAAAGCGCGTCGTAACATGGTTACTGTTGCGCTTAACGAAGGCACTCTTCACCACCCGGTGAAAGGTCGTCATTCGGGCTCTAAAGTTTACATGCAGCCAGCTGCTGAAGGTACAGGTGTTATTGCCGGTGGTGCAATGCGTGCCGTACTTGAAGTTGCAGGCGTACATAACGTACTTTCTAAAGCATACGGTTCAACGAACCCAATCAACGTTGTTCGCGCAACGATTGGTGCTCTAGTAGACGTTAAGTCACCAGAAATGGTTGCTGCTAAACGTGGTCTAACTGTTGAATCTATTTCGGAGTAAGAACACGATGGCAACTATTAAAGTAACTCAAACTAAAAGCTCAATTGGTCGCCTACCTAAGCACAAAGCGTGCCTTAAAGGTCTAGGTCTTCGTCGCATCAACCATACAGTAGAACTTGAAGATACACCGTGCGTACGCGGTATGATCAACAAGGTTTACTACATGGTTAAGATTGAGGAGTAATCAGAATGCGTTTGAATACTCTATCACCGGCTGCTGGCTCTAAACCTTCTAAGAAGCGTGTAGGTCGTGGTATCGGTTCTGGCCTTGGTAAAACAGGTGGCCGCGGTCACAAAGGTCAAAAGTCACGTTCTGGCGGCTCTGTTCGTCCAGGTTTTGAAGGCGGTCAAATGCCTCTAAAACAACGTCTACCTAAATTCGGTTTCACTTCTCGTAAGAGCCTAGTGTCTGCTGAAGTTCGTCTAGCTGAGCTAGCGAAAGTAACAGGTGACGTAGTTGATCTTAACAGTCTTAAAGCTGCTAACGTTATCACTAAGAACATCGAGTTTGTTAAGATCGTTCTTTCTGGTGACCTAAGCAAAGCTGTGACTGTTAAAGGTCTACGCGTGACTAAAGGCGCTAAAGCTGCAATCGAAGCTGCAGGCGGTAAAATCGAGGAATAATCTCGAGGAACGAGGTACAGATGGCTAAGAAACCAGGAAAAGATTTTCGTAGTGCTCAGAGCGGCTTAAGTGAACTAAAGTCGCGCTTATTATTCGTAATTGGTGCACTTTTAGTATTCCGAGCCGGCTCTTTTGTGCCGATCCCTGGTATTGACGCAGCTGTACTTGCCGATTTGTTCGATCAGCAAAAAGGTACCATCGTAGAAATGTTTAACATGTTCTCCGGTGGTGCTCTTGAGCGTGCATCTATATTAGCATTGGGTATCATGCCGTACATTTCGGCATCGATCGTAGTCCAATTGCTAACTGTAGTTCATCCAGCGTTAGCGGAACTCAAGAAAGAGGGTGAAGCAGGCCGTCGTAAGATAAGCCAATATACACGCTACGGCACGCTTGTACTTGCAACATTCCAAGCTATTGGTATCGCAACAGGCTTACCAAACATGGTCGACAATCTGGTTGTTATCAACCAAACCATGTTTACGCTTATTGCTACCGTGAGTTTAGTAACTGGTACCATGTTTTTGATGTGGTTAGGTGAACAAATCACTGAGCGAGGAATCGGTAATGGTATTTCCATTCTGATTTTTGCAGGTATTGTTGCTGGATTGCCTTCTGCAATCGGTCAAACAATCGAGCAAGCGCGTCAAGGTGAATTGCATGTGCTTCTTCTGTTGTTTATCGCGGTATTGTCTTTTGCTGTAATTTACTTCGTAGTTTTCATGGAGCGTGGTCAACGTCGTATCGTCGTTAACTATGCGAAACGTCAACAAGGTCGTAAAGTTTTTGCAGCACAAAGTTCTCACTTGCCACTTAAGATTAATATGGCAGGTGTTATACCAGCGATTTTTGCATCAAGTATTATTTTGTTCCCAGGAACATTAGCGCAGTGGTTTGGTCAAAATGGTGAAAGCAGCGCGTTCGGTTGGTTAACTGACGTGTCATTAGCTCTTAGCCCAGGTCAACCCTTGTATGTAATGCTTTATGCAGCAGCTATAATCTTCTTCTGTTTCTTCTATACAGCGTTGGTGTTTAACCCACGTGAAACAGCTGATAACTTGAAGAAGTCTGGTGCATTCGTACCCGGTATCCGCCCAGGTGAGCAGACAGCGAAATATATCGATAAAGTGATGACTAGACTAACCCTTGCGGGCGCTCTATACATTACTTTTATATGTCTGATTCCTGAGTTCATGATGGTCGCGTGGAACGTTCGTTTCTACTTTGGCGGCACTTCCCTACTAATCGTAGTGGTTGTTATCATGGATTTCATGGCACAGGTACAGACTCATCTGATGTCACAACAGTATGATTCTGTGTTAAAGAAAGCGAATCTGAAAGGTTACGGCCGTTAATTCGGTAGTAATTATTTCGATTCCATTTACGGAGTTTAGCAATGAAAGTTCGTGCTTCCGTTAAAAAAATCTGCCGTAACTGTAAAGTTATCAAGCGTAACGGTGTCGTTCGCGTGATTTGCAGTGAGCCAAAGCATAAGCAACGCCAAGGCTAATCAGCAGAAATTTTTACTTGAAATACTAGGTAGAGTCGAGTATATTCCTCGGCCTACCTTTTGCGTGCAAAAGAAGTAGTATGCCGCAGCGTATCCATAACGGGCTTTGCTGCGGATAATTCTTTTATGAACCCCCTTAGGAGTGAATAATGGCCCGTATAGCCGGCATTAACATTCCTGATCATAAGCATTCTGTAATTGCACTTACTGCAATCTACGGTATTGGTAAAACTCGCTCTCAAGCTATTCTAGCTGAAGTGGGTATTGCTGAAGATGCTAAGATCAGTGAACTAACTGAAGAGCAGATCGATCAACTGCGTGATGGTGTAGCTAAATACACTGTAGAAGGTGATCTACGTCGTGAAGTATCGATGAACATCAAGCGTCTTATGGACCTTGGCTGTTACCGCGGTCTTCGTCATCGTCGCAGTCTACCACTACGTGGACAGCGTACTAAAACCAACGCTCGCACCCGTAAGGGTCCGCGCAAGCCGATCAAGAAATAGTCGGATAAGGTAGAGTACAATGGCAAAACAACCAACTCGCGCGCGTAAGCGCGTACGCAAGCAAGTAGCTGATGGCGTAGCGCACATTCATGCTTCTTTCAACAACACAATCGTAACTATCACTGACCGCCAAGGCAACGCTCTTGCATGGGCTACAGCAGGTGGTTCAGGTTTCCGTGGTTCTCGTAAATCTACTCCGTTCGCAGCACAAGTTGCAGCTGAGCGTTGTGGTGAAATGGCTAAAGAATATGGCCTAAAGAACTTGGAAGTTATGGTTAAGGGTCCAGGTCCAGGTCGCGAATCTACTGTTCGTGCACTGAACGCTGCTGGTTTCCGTATCACTAACATTGTTGATGCGACACCAATCCCTCATAACGGTTGTCGTCCACCTAAGAAACGTCGCGTTTAAGTTTCGTTTCTAGGAATATTGGAGAAAGATCATGGCAAGATATTTGGGTCCTAAGCTGAAGCTTAGCCGTCGCGAAGGTACTGACTTATTCCTTAAGTCTGGTGTCCGTGCGATCGATACCAAGTGTAAAATTGATAACGCACCAGGTGTACACGGCGCTCGTCGCGGTCGTCTATCTGAGTATGGCGTTCAGCTTCGTGAGAAGCAAAAAGTTCGTCGTATCTACGGCGTTCTAGAAAAACAATTCCGCAACTACTACAAAGAAGCTGCACGTCTTAAAGGCAACACAGGTGCAAACCTGCTTCAGCTTCTTGAAGGTCGTCTTGATAACGTAGTTTACCGTATGGGCTTTGGCGCTACTCGTGCTGAATCTCGTCAACTAGTTAGCCACAAGTCTGTTCTAGTTAACGGTAAAGTTGTAAACGTTCCTTCTTTCAAAGTAGCGGCTAACGACGTTGTTTCTATCCGCGAGAAAGCTAAACAGCAATCTCGTATTAAAGCGGCTCTAGAAGTTGCTGAACAACGTGAAAAGCCAACTTGGATTGAAGTAGATGCTAGCAAAATGGAAGGTACATTCAAGCGTATGCCTGAGCGTTCTGACCTATCAGCTGACATCAATGAACACTTGATCGTCGAACTTTACTCTAAGTAAGGTTAAAAAAAGAGAGGACACAATGCAGGGTTCTGTAACAGAATTTCTTAAGCCGCGTCTTGTTGACATTGAACAGATCAATACGACACACGCGAAAGTAACTCTTGAGCCATTAGAGCGCGGTTTCGGCCACACTCTAGGTAATGCTCTTCGCCGCATTCTTCTATCTTCTATGCCGGGTTGTGCCGTAACAGAAGTTGAAATTGAAGGTGTGCTACACGAATACAGCACTAAAGAAGGCGTTCAGGAAGATATCCTGGAAATCCTTCTAAACCTTAAAGGTTTAGCTGTACGCGTTGCTGAAGGCAAAGATGAAGTGTTTATTACACTGAACAAATCAGGCTCAGGCCCTGTTGTTGCAGGTGACATCACCCACGATGGTGATGTAGAGATCGCTAACCCTGAGCACGTAATTTGTCACCTAACGGATGACAATGCTGAGATCGCTATGCGTATCAAAGTAGAACGTGGTCGTGGTTACGTTCCAGCTTCAGCTCGTATCCATACTGAAGAAGATGAGCGTCCTATCGGTCGTCTATTAGTTGACGCTACTTACAGCCCGGTTGATAAAATCGCCTATGCTGTAGAAGCGGCACGTGTAGAACAACGTACTGATTTAGACAAGCTTGTTATCGATATGGAAACGAACGGTACTCTAGAACCTGAGGAAGCAATCCGTCGTGCAGCTACTATTTTAGCTGAACAACTGGATGCGTTCGTAGATCTTCGTGATGTACGTGTACCTGAGGAGAAGGAAGAGAAGCCAGAATTCGATCCTATCCTACTACGTCCTGTAGACGATCTTGAACTAACAGTTCGCTCTGCTAACTGTTTGAAAGCAGAAGCGATTCACTACATCGGTGATCTTGTACAGCGCACTGAGGTTGAGCTACTTAAAACGCCAAACCTTGGTAAGAAATCTCTTACAGAGATTAAAGATGTGCTTGCTTCACGTGGTCTTTCTCTAGGCATGCGCCTAGAAAACTGGCCACCAGCGTCAATCGCTGAAGATTAATCGAAAAGTTAGAAGGATTAGGTCATGCGCCATCGTAAAAGTGGTCGTCAACTCAACCGCAACAGCAGTCATCGCAAAGCGATGTTCAGCAACATGGCTAGCTCTCTTGTTCGTCACGAAGTTATTAAAACTACCGTGCCTAAAGCAAAAGAACTACGTCGCGTAATTGAGCCATTGATTACCCTAGCTAAGACAGACAGTGTTGCTAACCGTCGTCTTGCATTTGCTCGCACTCGTGATAACGAAGTTGTGGCAAAACTATTTAATGAACTAGGCCCGCGTTTCGCGGCTCGCCAAGGTGGTTACACTCGCATTCTTAAATGTGGTTTCCGTACTGGTGATAAAGCTCCAATGGCTTACATTGAGCTTGTAGACCGCCCAGCTGCTGAAGAAGCTGCTGAGTAATCTATACTAGATTCTTAATACAAAAAGCCGAGCATTAGCTCGGCTTTTTTTGTTTCTATTGAATTGAAAAATTGCACCACGATATTTGGCATTTTTACTTGCCTGCTCTGCTCTATTTTTTAAAAATATCTCGTATCTCGTATCTCGTATCTCGTATCTCGTATCTCGTATCTCGTATCTCGTATCTCGTATCTCGTATCTCGTATCTCGTATCTCAAATATCTTTTCTTCCACGCACAAAAAAGAGCACCGAAGTGCCCTTACAATATTCTTCAACTAATCGCTAATCGCTAATCGCTAATCGCTAATCGCGATGGCCTACTGCCAAATAGCGGCAAGTGAATCCATAAGGCCACTCGTTGCACCTTGTGATTGAAGTGCTTGAAGAATGATTGGTGCAAATGTTGTAACCATTGACGAATCCATACCTAATCCAGCAAACGCACTTTCAACAGCACCTTGTGAGCTTAGAACTGATGATAAGCCAGTTGATTCAAGTGAAGACATTCCAGGAATGAGTGATGCGAGTTCTTTATTGTCCGCAGTGCCAAGCGAATTTTGTGCAAGTGCTAGCATTGAACCGATACCGCCAATCGCTTGATCGTTGGTAACAGATGCTTGATCAGCAACGGTATCAGCAAGTGGTGTTGTTTCGTTTTGTTGAGACCACATATTTACAGCTGCCATTAGTGCAGTTTGTGATAGTTGGGAATAGTTGGTATCTGATGATGAACTGGTTTGTTCAGAGTCGCTAGTGCTAGCGCAAGAGACTACAGCAAGGCTGCTGAGCATAGTGATGAGTATTTTCTTCATTATTCTTCCTTAAGTAATAAAGTAATCGACCTATTCACTATAAACGAAAAACGGCGATGTAGTCACATCGCCGTTGGATTATTTTAATTTTATTTGCCTATAGTATTTTGTTTTACTAAAGGTTTTTATAAAAATTAAAGGATAGATAGAAGTTCTACTTCAAACACTAGAGCTGCAAATGGTGGAATTGCAGCACCTGCGCCGCGCTCACCGTATGCTAGATCTTGAGGGATGTATAGCTTCCACTTAGAGCCAACAGGCATCATTTGTAGAGCTTGTACCCAACCTTGAATTACGCCAGTTACTGGGAATTCAGCAGGTTGACCGCGAGATACAGAACTGTCGAAAACAGTACCGTCAGTTAGTTCACCGTGGTAGTGAACACGTACTTGCTTGTCTGCAGTAGGGATTTCGCCAGTACCTTCAGTTAGTACTTCGTACTGAAGACCAGACTCAAGAACTGTTACTTCTGAACGAAGAGCGTTGTCAGTTAGGAAAGCTTCGCCGTCAGCAGCAGCTGCTTTAGCTAGTTCTTGACGTGCAGCTTCACCACGAGTGTGTAGCTCTTGTAGTGCGTTGTTGATTTCGTCAACTTCGATAGCTGGCATGTCACCAACTAGAGCTGTTGCGATACCAGCAGCGATTGCGTCAACGTTTAGGCCTTCAAGACCAGAACCAGCAAGTTGTTGGCCCATTTGTAGACCGATACCGTAGCTAGCTTTTTGCTCTACAGTTTCAAATTTTACTTCAGACATGAAAAGTCACTCTTTTTGTCAGTACTAAAAGGGTAAGAATACCAGTATTAGCAGCCTGAATAAACGGCTAGCCCCTGATCACTTACGCTTTAACGTGTCCAAATCACAGCTATGTCAATTTTCTTGCTTTGGTCTCTGTTGTAGCGGAAAGATCTATACTGTTGGTACTTTGGTTTTTATACTGTAGTTATTCAATGTATAGGACGCAGTGGCATGAATCGTCGTCAAAAGAAAAAACAGAAAGTAGACCACTTAGCAGAGTTCAAGGATCGACTGAATCAGGTCAAAGAGAAATTAAGCTCGATCGATATCAAGAAAATGAAAACCTCAACCGTGCAGGCTTGGGGATCATTGCCGAAATTACACCAGAGATTATTGATGGTGATTTCGCCGATCGTATTGATCTTACTTTTTGCGCCGCTACCAGAACCTAAAGTAGACGCAGCCCCAGCAACATCGCGCGTTGAGCTTGAGATAAACACGGTTGGCTTAAGCGAACAGCAAAATGCCAAGAGCAGTTCATCAGAACCGAGTAATAACAACT
The DNA here is from genome assembly GCF_963894355.1 of Vibrio sp. SBT000027. Classification (NCBI taxonomy): domain Bacteria; kingdom Pseudomonadati; phylum Pseudomonadota; class Gammaproteobacteria; order Vibrionales; family Vibrionaceae; genus Vibrio; species Vibrio sp. SBT000027. The sequence goes on from NZ_CAWQGD010000003.1 coordinate 184,357, forward strand.
GGCAGGAGTATCTTGTAAAGCAAGGGGATACGTTAGCGCAGGTTTTTCGAAATAACGACTTACCGTTGTCTGACTTGAACGCGCTAGTGCGTATTGAAGGGGCAGACAAACCACTTAGTCAGATTCGTAAAGGCCAGCTAGTTCGATTCAAACTCGCCGAGACCGGGCAACTAGACATTCTTCAGCTAGAAAAAGGCAACACTTCGGTGATGTTTTTCCGATTGTCTGACGGTGGCTTTGGCCGTAGTAAGTAGCTCAATACTGAGCCTGCGTTAAAGCGTTTCGTCAGATACAGATAGTCGATAGAAAAGAGCTAACGATTAGCTCTTTTTTTTGGTCGCTTGAAAGGTGCAAGCGGTAAGATGATGAGCATAATTCCGATAAAGGTTAACGTATCTGGAATCTCATCAAACCATATAGCGCCTATTATGGCGACAAACACTAAGCCTGAGTATTCAGCCAAGGCAATTTGACTTGAGTGTGCTTTTTGGTAGGCAGCGACCGCAAGCCCGTTGTAGCTTAAGATTAGCGTCGCACTTAATGCTATGTATCCCAAATGCTCCACAGATACCGGTTGCCAGTATAAGAAGCACAGTATCAATGATGCTGGAATAGAAAATAACGTTGTCCACCACAGCGTAGTGACCACCGTTTGCTCACTCGGAAGCTTTCTTACCAATACATTGAACAGTGCGAGCGTCAGCGCTGTGCCTAATGCAAACAATGCTGCCCAATGAAATTGCGATGGCCTTAAGACAATCAGTGCGCCAATGAAGCCGATAGTGGTTGCTATCACCTTACCCAGTGCGGGTTGCTCTTTGAGTAGAAATATCGATAAAGGCAGCATTAACAAGGGCGCGACGTAAAATACAGCGTTAGCGGTGGCCAAAGATAAATGGGTAATCGCGACGACCATACATCCGCTGCCGATTAGGATCAGTTGTCCTCGAATAAAGGTCACTTTAGCTTGTTGTAAGCGTCGTTGTTCTTTTTTCTGTTGTAGCCACAAAGGGGTGATGATTAGCAGAGATATCAACTGTCGGAAAAAAATATACTGAAGAGGCGGTACTTCGCCATTCAACAGTTTTACCGCTACGTCGGAAAGCGAGGCAAACAAGTTACCTGCAACCAACAATAGAATACCGACAGTGATATTCGTCATTACTTTTCAAATCTCATGTCTACATGCGGAATATCGTCTTCCAGATACATCTCAGAGATAGTTTCGAACCCGTGATTCGCATAGAAGTTTTCTAGGTGTTGTTGCGCGCCAATATCGATGGTCTTGCTCGGCCAAAGAGTCTCACAGCGTGTTAACGCTTCTTTGATCAATTGATGACCCAAGCCATCACCTCTTGCTGATTGCTTGGTCGCCACTCGGCCGATGCTGGTATTGTCGTAAGAAGTACCTGGTGGTAACAAACGGGCACACGCCACTAGCTCTGCATCAGCATAGCCAAGCAAGTGTTCAACACCTGCGAGTGTATCTTTACCATCGAGCTCTGGATAAGGGCAATTTTGCTCAACAACGAAAACATCGACTCGTAATTTAAGTAATTGATAAAGCTGTTGTGTTGAAAGTTCAGAGAAGGGAATTGAGTGCCAAGTGATCATGTTTACATCCAGAGATTATCGATGCTCTGAATGTACTATGTGCGATGATTGTTGGCATTAACTATTGTTAATTCGACCTTTAATTCTGCTCAGACTGATCGCGGTTATACCTAGGTAAGCCGCAATTTGATTGTCGTTCAAGCGCTGTTCAAGGTCGGGGTAATGTTCGCAGAACAGTTGGTAGCGTTGCTCTGGGGTATAAAGCAACATAAAGCGTTCTTTGTTTTCCTTGTGCATGAGCTGAGTTTCTAACAGCTTTAAATACAGAGGGTTATTTGATGCACGCCACTCAATAACCGCATTCATTGGCAGTTCTAACATTGTGATGGGTGTGAGCGTTTCTAGTAGATAAGGGGACGCTTGGTTCTTTATCAAACTCTCAAAGCCGATGATCCAGTCTTGTTCCCAGTAGAATTCTTTGCTGTATTGCTTACCGTCATTAGTGAGATAACAAGCGTGGCATAAGCCTTCAAGTACAAAGTAGATCGAACTCGCCATCTCACCTTGATTGATCAGGATGTGTCGGGTTGGTAGCTCAAGCGGCTTCGCGACAGCTAATAGAGATTCAATCTGACTCTCAGAGAAGTCAAAGCTTTGTAGTTGTTCGATAAAAGAGGTGTGCATGAAAATAACCTAACCCAAATAAGTGCCGAAATCATCGCACTTATTTGGGGAGAGGTACAGAGCAGGCTAAATCAACGTCGAGCGTGCTGTTCTAGATAATCTTGAGCGAGGTCTCTGCCCATGTATTTGCCTAGGGTTTTCAATGGTACTTTCTTAAGATTAACCACAATCAAGCCATCCAAGGCATCATTAAACGATGGATCGACGTTAAAGCACACAAGTTTACCGTTCATCCCTAAGTATTGGCGTAGCAGTACCGGTAGGCCTTTCCCTTGCTCCATACGTGCTAACACTTTAGAGAGCAGAGGAACACTCGCCAATGACGATAGCAGGTGATTCTGCCAGAACACATTATTATTGGTATTGAGTGGTGAAGAAGGAGAAACCAAGTTCGCCTTTTGTTCATCGTAATGGTGTATGGATAGGGTAGTCGCAATCAACAGACGCGCATTGTGGCTGTAATCATTACTGATACTGACTGGGCCGAATAGGTGAGTGTATTGAGGATGACGATACACGAAGGCCGCGATACCTTTCCACAATAGTAATAGCGAGTTAAGGCTCTTCTGATAAGGCTTGCTCACTACAGAACGCCCAAGCTCGATACTGTTGTCTAAGGTATCGATGAATTCTTGATTGTAGTTAAACAGGCTACGAGAGTAGAGCTTATCAAGCCCGTGATCTGCGATGAGCTTGTCGACCATACCAAGCCGGTATGCACCCACTAATTCAGCCTTGGTTTTATTCCAAACAAACAGTTGGTGGTAGTAAAGGTCATACTCATCTAAATCACAGGCAAGCCCGCTGCCTTCTCCGACTTCTCGGAAACTCTCTTCTCTAACTCGACCAATTTCGCGCATTAAGTTAGGAATAGATTGGCTTGGCGTACAGTAGACTTCGAAGTCCCCTTGCTCAAGTAACTTCATCTCTTCAGGAAGAGAATCGACCTCTATTGCCAACACTTCTGGTGGAATAGGCGCAATCACTTGGGTGTCAAAAGAGGGCGCGTGGATTGGCGTATTCGGGCTATCTTGTTGACTCATTAGGTAGGTATTGAGTCGTAGGTAGTTGACGATATCCATCTCTTTTTCAAACGATTTGATCTCTGAATACGGAATCGAAGAGCCAATCGAGATAGAGATAGTCGTCGCCTGTTTATTAAGAAGTTCACGGCCAAGTAAAGCCGTTCTCAGTAGTGGGTGAACACGGCCCGCTTGGTAGAAAAGCTCACTGTTCTTGCCATTGATAAAGATAGGCACCGTGGTGGCTTGGTGACGCTTAACAAACTTTGCGACTGATTTGCTCCACTCGATGTCTGTTAGTGTCTTGGCCCCTTTACGGTAACTCGATACTTCGCCAGCAGGGAACACAATCAAGAGTCCACCGTCTGCTAAATGACGATTGGCATCTCGAATAGCCTTAGCATTGGTGCGTTTCGATTCTTTACTGTTAAAGACATCGACCCCGATGAAAAGATCATCCAGCTCAGGCAGTCGCTTGAGCAACTCATTGGCCAACACCTTCACATCCTTTCTTACCGATCCTACGAGATCAGCAAGGATCACGCCTTCAATCGCACCAAGCGGGTGGTTAGCCACAATGACTACTGGCCCTTGTTCAGGGATATTATCAGTGGCGCCTGCTGAAACGGAATAGTCGATATTTAATGCCGACAGGGTGTGATGCATGAATTCAAAGCTAGATAACTCATCAGGTCTATCTTGATAGAGCTTATCTAGCTTAGATAGCCCAGTTGCCCACTCGACAACAGACTCACCTAAACCAAAAGGCGTGTAACGTGGTAAACGAAAAGGACTATCAATCATAATGAAGCTACCTTATTGACTAAAGTTGTTTAGGAAACCGTCTTGATTCTTGAAATCTTTTACACTTAAAAATGCACCGCAAAGCCATACTAGGCATGCCATGCCAAACAGTAATCCGCCGTCATAACCGACAATTTCACCCGCTGCGTTAAACTCAGGCATTTGAATACCGAGCGGCGTAAACAGATGGAAAAATATCGCGCCACTCATAATCCCCACACTCATGATGGCACCCAGACCATGCCAACGAGTAAACAACAAAATGGCCGCAATCAATTCAGCGAACCCAATCAAGTAGCCGCCAAATGAACCGAACCAACTTAAGCCAGACCATGTCGCCAAGGTGCCAAAGATATGCTCAGTCTCGTATGAGCCTGTGAACTTAAAAAACAGCGACTGAACAAATACGAAAGCGATAAATGCCGCAGGAATATGTTTAGCTGGAGTGAATGTCATGGTTATTCCCTTATTTGATCAGTTGCGGCCAAACGGTGTCGGCTTTTTGAATATGCTGTGCTCGATCTTGTTCCCAACGCTGTTTAATCTCTTGGTCATAGTTGAGGTAAAGCTTGTTATCAACAATTGTCCATTGGTTCGGGTCACCGGGTGCAAAGTCACTTTTTGCTGAAACAGCCCAAGCGCAATAACCCCCATATTGAGGGGCATATTTTTCAGGATTATTAACAAATAAAGTCAGATTCTTTTCAGAAGAGAAATACCAGTCCGCGCCTTTGTACTCGGTGCTGAATTTGTTACTGCCTTCGATGGGCTTACCTGAAGTGAAATAAGCCACAGTGTCGTAGCCATCGAGCGCCTTACTGCTAAAGAACCCTGTGTAGATTTCATCGGCGGCAAATACGTATGGGCTAACAAGTAGCATGACCATGGTTAATAGTTTTCTCATGATGGACTCCTATAGATTGATTACGGGTGATAAATCGAAGGTAAAACGCTGTTGATTTATCTGGCATGGTTTAATGGGTTCACAAGGCGAGCCGGGCGCGTAAAACATAGAGGCTTGGCCGTGTAGATTACGTAAGTGTGTAAAGCTCACCGTATGTGCGTCTTCACGATGCATACAGGTCGCTAAATGAGGCTGTTCGCTATGATGGTGAGAGTGAAATTGAAGTAAGTTCTGCTGATTCTTTCCTGTTGTCATAAGCTGATCGTATTTTGCTTGTCGGTAGGCTTGCACTCGCTCTAAATCAACACCGGATGAGAAGAGTGGAGAATCGGTTTCGACTATTTTTTGTTGAATACCATCCCACATGTAGGCGATAACCAAACCATTGTTCTGAGTTAAATTTGGCGCAAAAGCTAACAAGGTAAACGGGGCAAAAGAGTGCAGGTCGAGCTGATGAAATGCTTCAGAGAGCTGACTGATGTTACGACTCGATGATAGATTCTTGAGTAGCAAACCACGGCTGACTAAAGGTCCAACAGGCACTATGCCTTGATAGTTATTGAGTAGGCATAGCGAAAGCCCGAACTCATTGATACTGATCCAGCTACCACCGCCAGTTGGGTCGAGTGGCATGATGATATCGACGCCGTTAACTCGATATTGTTTAGGTGGCATTGCCAGTGCTCGCGTCTTTTGTTCGTCACGGTTAAAAAAGACCTGATAACCATTTTCTTCAAGCAGCCAAGATACTGAACACATGATTATTGCTCCCTCAGATAGCTGCTGGTGGTTGGGGCATAACCAAAGGTATTGCATGTTTCGACATCAAGAAAGGTCGTGATCACTTTGATCATCGCATAGTGATGATTGGCATGCAGAGCAGCAAAGGTGACCTCTCTTTCTAACGTAGAAGGCAGGCTGGCGAATACTTGTGTATCCATTGAAACTTCGGTTTGGATCATGATAGGCGCTTCGAGATCTCTGCGGTCTAATCGTTCAAGCCAGTTGATCACATAATGGATCTCTTTTACTGCAATTGAGCGGTCGTATTCGACGGGATGACCACGACGACGAGTGTTGTAATCAACGGTCGCATTCTCTTTTAAGATTAAGGCGTGAAAAAGATCGAGCGTGTGACGAGTATGCTCACCAATAGAGCTTGTGACATGCGGCTTTGCTCGTGTCAGATAGTCGCTGTCAGATATCGCTAACAAAAACTCTAGACCCTGATTCAATATCTCTACCGCTCCTTTGATACTAGGAGAGAAAGAAGTGAGGGCGCTCGGTTGGGCTATGGGGTTCATTCATGGTCCTCGTACAAAGTTAGTCAGTGGTCGGATATTGTTGAACAAGACGTCGCTCTTCTTGCCACGCAGCGAATAAGCTCTTGAAAGAGGGAGTCTTATGGCCTCGTTGTTTTTGCTGAGCGCCAATATCAAAAAGAATGCGGTATTGCAGAAGTAGCGTAGAAAATATCTCTCGCAGCGGTGTGTTGCGATCCCAGATATGCCCAGCCTCACTGCTTGCGCCATTGACCTCAAGGATCGTGAAATCCTCGCCGTTCATTAGGCTGTGCATGTCTTTAAACTTGACGTCGAGTCGGCCAAAATGAAAACCATCGAAGTCATCGAATATCTCGTCTAAACGTTCAGTTAAAGCCTGAGTAATGTATTGATTGCCATCGCGGAAGATGCAGCCACGGCTATGGCTACCTGCGAACGCGAGTTGGAACTCTTCGCCCTCTGCGAGCACTTGATCCAATTTATCTTCATGCCTTGGTAGATACAGGTGGCTGAGTTGCCCAGCACGCGGGCTATTTTCAATTAACTGCTTGAGTGTCGACTTGCCATCACCCATCACCATTGGCGCATATTTGAGTGTGATCGAGATGATCTCGCCTTGCTTTTTGTTTGGGTAACGAACATAGAAAACGCCAGCTTCTGCCTGATAAGGCGCCTTTTCTTGCAGTAGAAAGCGAGCATTATTTGGGAAAGATTCAACATATTGCTCAAGTTGATCTTGTGTGTTGATCAGCTTGACGCCAACGCCTCGACAGCCAAGATCCGGTTTAGCGACAATCGGGAAATCAAGATCGGATTGTATGAGTGCGCTGCGTGCATCTTCAGCTTGTTTCTTACCGCTGAGATCCGTTTTGGTGAGGGTGATAAACGGAGAGATCCAACGCTGACTTGAAGATCCGGCAAGGCTTAATATCTCGTGTTTTGATTCGCCTACCATTCCGCTTAACTTGATGCTTGGGTTGGCAATGAGCGGCAACGCCCAGTCAAAGTGCCGTAACCCTTGCATCAGGCTTTGAATCACGACTGGCGTGTAGAAGAACCAAGTTGGAAGAAACTCATAAGGAGAGACACTGCGCACGGTATCTTTTTCAAGCAAAGGCATGCCTGCATTGATTTGATGTGCGGGAATGATGCGAATATCTTGCGGTGAACTCATGATAATCCTCTAGAGTAGGTTCTATTCATTAATCGATTGCCGATAAACAGCAAAGCGATGGCACACGGGATGATGATCCATTGATATTCAGAGGCTTGCAGCCACGCTGATGTCCCTAAATAGTAGATGGCAGAGAAGACAATGCCAGTCCAGATCGCGGTGGCGCTGATGACAGCAAACAAGAAAGTAGGCAGTGGGATGGCGAAAAAGCCACTTAAGGTAAACCCGACGGTGCGAAGCCCTGGAATAAAGCGGATAACAAAAAGGCTGCTGAATGCGTTCTGACGTAATTTGGTACGAAGCGAACGAAAGTACTTATTGGTGAGGGCTTTATATCGAACACCTCGGAAATAACGTCCTGACTTCCCTAAGTAATAAAGACCGAGATCACCCGTGGCAATACCGATGAAAATAGCAAGCAGCGCATATTGAGGAAGTATTAGACCTTGAGTCGCTATACCTGCCGCCGTAACAATCGCAAGATCTTCAAGCAGGTAAGAAAGCGCGATGATGCCAAGCATCAGCCATAGCAGCGACTCCTCTCCTGAATGTAACCATGCTTGAATGCTCTCGACGGTGCTCATCAAATGTCCTTATCTATCCTATAGATGAATGGCTTAACCACCATTCATTGAGTGTAGTAAATTAAATAGACAGGAGGAGCAGATAAAAACTTACAGCTGATTAGTGTTTTTTTGTGTTGGATTCATTCAATTGGTGGTTTGAGTCGTGCTGTTTGACTGCTGTTTGAAGCTAAAGGCGTGGCATTTGGAAGCGGGTTGAACGAGAGTTTGTCGTTCGACAAATTAGAGCTTTGGACTGAACATTTATAAGAAAAGAAAAAGGCTGAGTCGTTAAACTCAGCCTTTCATAACGTTAACTATGGATTACTTAAGTAACCTATTTAGTTAGGTCAATCTGGTAAACAGCAAAACCAACATCGTCAGTCGCAACACGTTTCATCGGGTATTGACCCTTCTCTTTAATGAACTCTGCTGCTTTGTCGCTTGGAGATGTTTCAAAGCGGATATCTAGCTTGTTATCTGTTTTGATTGGTGCAAATGACCAATTGTTATCCGCGCTTGGGCTCACTTGACCTTGCTCTTTGCTTACGCGAGAGATGTAGTTTGCAAGAACAGTACGGTTCTCATCTGGTGCATCAAATGCGATGAAGTCTTCACCTGTGCCTGGGAACTTAGCGCTGTATGCACGGTAGTTGTTGGTTGCGATCAGGAAGTCTTGCTTCATGTCGATTGGCTTACCTTGGTAAGTTAGGCCAACAATACGCTGTGAGTCAGGGTTAACCACTTTACAGTTTGCATCGTATTTAGCAGGTTGAGTTACGTCGATTTGGTAATCAACACCGTCGATAACATCGAAGTTGTAAGTACGGAAGTTATCCCACTCAATCAACTGTTGTGGTGCTGTTGAGTTAACATCCACTTGGTTGAACTGACCTGCAGAACACTCAAGCCACTCTTTTACTTCGTGACCTGTTACCTTCATCGCAACTAGCGTGTTCGGGTAAAGGTACAAGTCAGCTGCGTTACGGAATGTCAGTTGACCAGATTCAACCTCAGTGAAGTTCGCTGGGTCATTCTTACGGCCACCAGCTTTGAATGGTGCAGCCGCGGAAAGTACTGGCGTACCATCTAGGTCAGGGTCACCTTGGATGAACTGTTCAACGTAATCTTTCTGTGCAAGGTTAACGATTTGAACTGTTGGATCGTCTTGTACTAGAGACAAGAAGCTGTACATCACATCGTCTGCTTTACCAATCGGTTGGTTAACAAACTCACGAGTACCAGCGTGGTCTTTTTCTAGTGCTGTTACGATGCCTTCATCAGCTGCAGCAAGCGATTTCTTCTCGATTTTGTCGTAGATAGGGCGCGCTTCTGATTGGCCTTTAATCACTTCCCACTTACCGTCTTTTTGTGCAAGTGTTAGATCCATAACACCAACGTGGCTACCCCAACGACCAGGCATTACTGCTGCAACGCCGTTCATTGTGCCCGTTTCGTTGTCGATGCCTTGAATGTCATCAAAACCTTTACCTGGGAAAACTGCGTGAGAGTGGCCGAATGCGATCGCATCGATGCCGTCTACTTCAGATAGGTAGAACGTTGAGTTTTCTTCGCCATTTTTGTATGGGTCAGTTGATACGCCTGAGTGAGGGATAGCAACGATAACTTCAGCGCCTTCCGCTTTCATTTGAGGCACTAGCTCGTTAGCCGTCTCAATGATATCGCGAGCGATCACTTTACCTTCAAGGTTCTTCTTATCCCACGTCATGATTTGTGGTGGAACAAAACCGATGTAACCCACTTTTACTTCGTGCTCTACGCCAGCAGTATCTTCGAACGTGTGTGTCTTGATGATGTAAGGCGTGAAGTAGTGTTTTTTGGTTTCTGCGTCGTAAACGTTAGCACTGATGTACGGGAAATCAGCGTCGTTGATAGATTCTTCTAGGAACTCAAGACCGTAGTTGAATTCGTGGTTACCTAGGTTTGCAGCGTCGTAGCTTAGTTGGTTCATAGCTTTATATGCAGGGTGAACTTCGCCTGCTTCGATGCCTTTGTCTGCCATGTAGTCACCCATTGGGCTACCTTGTAGCAAGTCACCGTTATCCACTAATACGCTATTGGTTACTTCGCTTTGAGCTTCTTTTACTAGAGTTGCAGTACGTGCTAAGCCAATTTTTTTCGATGGCTTGTCTTTGTAGTAGTCGTAATCCATTAGGTTGGTATGGATATCCGTCGTTTCTACGACACGTAATTTAATCACTTCATCGGTATCTGGTGTTGTTGTGCAGCCTGCTAAAGTCAAACCAAGACCCGCAAGTACAGCCAATGACAAAGGTTTCATTGCAACTTTCATTTTGTAGCTCCAAAGTGGATAGTAGAAAATTCGTTGCGTAATGTAACAAAACCGAATGAAACAATGATTACAACGAATGTTAATTCGTGACTTAGATCGATTACTTTATGGTGTTCTGCAAGACGCCTCCCAAAGCTGCTCAATCGATGCGCAACTGATATCGATAATATTAGTCCATTCATTTCACCTGCTTATCGGTAAATTCAATCCCTTATCAGCTTTTCGAATAAAAAATGAAATTTTAGAATTTCCAGTAATATGAGAGGCTCGTCATAATGCCTATATCAAGGACGTATCAGGCAGATGAATAGCAAGGATAGCTCAAAACGAAGCTTCTGTTTTCTTCTAGTGCCAATACTCCCATTCACTCAAGTGGATGAGTTAAATCCCTTGCTTGGCAAGACCAAGTAATGAATTGCTCGTAACGCGAGCCTTAAAGGAAGCACTGAAATGGACCAAGAACGTTTAACCCACCTAAAACAGCTCGAAGCGGAAAGTATTCATATTATCCGTGAAGTAGCGGCTGAGTTTGATAACCCAGTGATGATGTACTCCATCGGAAAAGATTCTTCTGTGATGCTTCATTTAGCTCGCAAAGCGTTTTATCCAGGCAAGATTCCATTCCCACTATTGCATGTAGATACGGATTGGAAATTCCGCGAGATGATTGAGTTTCGTGATCGTACGGCTAAAAAGTACGGCTTCGACCTTTTAGTACACAAGAACCCAGAAGGTATTGAGATGGGTTGTAGCCCATTTGTACATGGTTCTTCGAAGCACACTGACATCATGAAAACACAGGGCCTTAAGCAGGCGTTAAACAAGTATGGGTTCGATGCGGCTTTTGGTGGTGCGCGTCGTGATGAAGAAAAATCTCGTGCGAAAGAACGTGTTTACTCTTTCCGCGATAAGAACCATACGTGGGATCCAAAAAACCAGCGTCCAGAGCTTTGGCACACCTACAACGGTCAGGTTAATAAGGGCGAAAGCATTCGTGTCTTCCCACTATCTAACTGGACTGAGCTTGATATCTGGCAATACATCTACCTAGAGAGCATCGATATTGTTCCACTTTACCTTTCAGACAAACGCCCTGTGGTTGAGCGTGATGGCATGCTGATCATGGTTGATGATGACCGTATGGAGCTGCAAGAAGGTGAAGTGATTGAAGAGAAAAGCGTTCGTTTTCGTACTTTAGGCTGTTACCCATTAACCGGAGCGGTTGAATCTGAGGCGAATACGCTAACAGGCATTATTGAAGAAATGCTGGTGGCGACGTCTAGTGAGCGTCAAGGTCGAGCGATTGACCATGATCAGTCGGGCTCTATGGAGCTGAAAAAGCGCCAAGGTTATTTCTAAGAATCTAAGGAAAGAAAAATGAATAGTGCAGTAGAAGCCGAATTGGCTGAACTAGGGATTGAAGGTTATCTAAGTCAGCATCAGCATAAATCTATGCTTAGATTTTTAACTTGTGGCTCGGTAGATGACGGTAAAAGTACGTTAATCGGTCGCTTGCTCCATGATACAAAACAGATTTATGAAGATCAGCTAGCAGCGGTTCACTCTGATAGCCAACGAGTGGGTACCACAGGTGAGAAGCCTGATTTAGCACTGCTTGTTGATGGCTTGCAGGCTGAGCGTGAGCAAGGGATTACGATCGATGTGGCTTATCGTTACTTCTCGACTCAAAAGCGTAAATTCATTATTGCTGATACCCCAGGGCATGAGCAGTACACGCGCAACATGGCAACCGGCGCTTCAACGTGTGATCTGGCTGTGATCTTGATTGATGCTCGTAAGGGCGTTCTGGATCAAACCCGTCGTCACTCGTTTATTTCTAACCTACTTGGTTTGAAGCATTTCATCGTCGCAGTCAATAAGATGGATCTGGTGGAGTACTCGCAAGATCGTTTTGAGGAGATTCGCGATCAATATCTAGAGTTTGCTGAAAACCTAGAAGGCGAAACTAATATTCAAATTCTGCCTGTTTCCGCGCTTGAAGGCATTAACGTTGCAGCGCCAAGCAAAGAACTTGCATGGTTCGAAGGTCCGTCTCTATTAGAAGTGTTAGAGAACGTCGATATTGACCAAAAACGTTCTGCAGGTGAATTCCGATTCCCTGTTCAGTACGTAAACCGTCCTAACTTAGACTTCCGTGGTTTTGCAGGCACCGTTGCCTCTGGCCGTGTCAGTGTGGGTGATGAAATCAAGGCGCTGCCATCAGGTAAAACGTCTAAGGTGGCAAGTATTGTGACCTTTGATGGCGAACTTGAATCGGCGCAAGCGGGTTTGGCAGTAACGCTGACTCTTGAAGATGAAATCGATATCAGCCGTGGTGATTTGATTGTGCTGGAAAATGCTCAAATTGAATCAACTAACCATGTATTGGCTGACATCGTATGGATGACAGAGCAACCACTGCAACCGGGTAAAGCTTACGACATCAAAATCGCAGGTAAGAAAACCGTCGGTCAGGTTGAAACGGTTCGTCACCAATATGACATCAACAACTTGTCGACTTACGCAGTTGATGAGTTACCACTGAATGGTATTGGCTTGTGTGAATGGTCATTGAACGAGACTGTCGCGTTGGATAAATACCGTGAGAGTGCTGATACCGGTGGTTTCATTGTTATCGACCGCCTGACTAACGTGACGGTGGGTGCTGGTTTGATTCGAGACCGTTTGGACTCTGTTGAACAGCAAGTCGGTAACTTCTCTGCATTTGAACTTGAGTTCAACGCATTGGTACGCAAGCACTTCCCTCATTGGGATGCCAAAGATCTAAGCCAATTACTGAAGTCATAAACGACTAAGTAACAGCTTATTGAATCAGGCGGAAACCCATCGTTTCCGCCATAAAGGACGGGTATATGTGGCAACAAGGATTTGTATTAGCGATTTTGCTCGGCATCATTACTTGCCTGCTCGTTACCCGTATTAAGCCAAGCTTTATCTTTGCTGGCGCGGCGTTTATTGCTTTTATGGCTGGCATGATCGATTTGTCGAGCTTAGCCAATAACTTCACTAACTCCTCGTTACTGACTTTAATTCTTCTTATCCTCGCATCAAGTGCGTTGGAGAAAACTCGCTTAATCAGTTGGGTTAGCCGTAATATCTCTGAAGGTAGGCTAGGTACCGTGGTTGCGAAGTTGGGTATTTCCACAGCGTTACTTTCTTCTTTTACTAATAACACGGCGGTGGTTGTTTCTTTGATCGGGGCGATCAAACGTAATCAACAACATGCGCCATCTAAACTGCTTATCCCTTTGTCATACGCTGCCATCTTAGGTGGAACCCTGACATTGATCGGCACCTCTACCAACTTGATCATCAATAGCTTTGTTGAAGATGCTGGACTGCCAAGCTTAAACTTTTTTACACCGACCTTGATCGGTTTAGCGGTGTTGGTCGGCGGTGTGTTGATCCTCATTCCTCTGAGCTACTTCTTACCCAGCTACGATGATGGTTCTCAAGACGATCTACCTTACTTTCTCGAGGCGCGAGTTGAGCCGGGTTCTCCTTTAGTTGGCCGCAGCGTCAGCGAGAATAACCTCAGAGCATTGAGAAAACTGTTCTTAGCGGAAGTGATTCGAGACGGTAAAACAACCGCGTCTATAGACCCTGACTTCATACTCCAAGCTCGTGATCGATTACTGTTTTGTGGTGATGTCGAGAGTGTTGCGACACTGCAAGAGATCCAAGGGCTAACTCTGTTTGGTCAGCACCACCTGAATGGCCAGAGCTTTGTTGAGGTCGTAGTCAGTTCATCGGCAAGCTTCTGTAATAAAACCCTCAAGACCAGCCAGTTTAGAGATCGCTTCGATGCGGTTGTGGTTGCCATTCGTCGTGGTCATGAACGCCTTGAAGGTGGCCTTGGAAACATCACATTAACCGCTGGCGATACCTTGATTTTGGTTCCAGGAAAACGTTTTGAAGAACAGCGTCAACAACACAATAAAGAGTTTGTGTTGATGAACGATCTAGACTCAAGCGCCAAGCTTGATGCCGATAAATCGACGTTTGTGTTGCTCGGCTTTGCCAGTGTGATTGGGTTATCGCTCGCTGAAGTCGTGCCGATTATTAAAGGGCTAGCGGGATTTTTATTATTGCTGGTGGCATTTGGTGTAGTACAACTTGGTGAGCTTCGCCGCCGTTTCCCCGTCGATATTGTCGTGATCGTTGGTTCGGCACTCTCTATTGCTCAACTGATGATTTCATCTGGGTTGTCTGCGCGAATGGGGCTGATGTTTATGGAGGCCTTTAATGGCTGGGGCGTGTTTGGAGCGCTAGTCGCGACCTATTTCATGACGTTGGTCCTAACTGAGTTGGTGACCAACAATGCGGCAGCGGCACTCTCATTCCCCATTGGCTACAGTATGGCCGTGGGCTATGGCGTCGATCCAATGCCGTTTATTATGGCGGTTCTGTTTGGTGCCAGTGCCAGTTTTATTTCGCCATACGGCTACCAAACCAACTTACTTGTTTATAGCGTAGGTAATTACCACCTTACGGATTATCTGCGCATCGGCATCCCAATCTCGATTGTTTATTCGGGTTTGGTGCTGACCCTAATTCCTTACTTTTTCCCATTTTAATGCTGTTTATTTAAAGGACTAATTATGACCGCAGTACTCAAACCAAAAGATGAGAATGTTGTGTGGCATCAACACTCGATTGATAAAACATTTCGCTCTGATCTGAAATCACAAAAACCAGCCGTGCTCTGGTTCACGGGATTATCTGGTTCTGGGAAGTCGACAGTCGCTGGAGCATTAGAAAATCGCTTGGCACAGCTTGGTTACCATACTTACTTATTGGATGGCGATAATGTGCGTCATGGGTTATGTAGCGACCTTGGCTTCTCTGAGCAGGATCGCCGAGAGAATATCCGTCGTATTGGTGAGCTCGCTAAGTTGATGGCAGATGCGGGTTTGATCGTGTTGTCAGCGTTTATTTCTCCACATCAAGCTGAAAGGCAGCTTGTGAGAGATTTATTGCCGGAAGGTGAGTTTCTTGAGGTGTTCGTCAATACGCCACTCGAGGTTTGCGAACAGCGTGATCCTAAAGGTTTGTATAAGAAAGCACGAGCTGGAGAAATCCCGAATTTTACAGGCATTAGCTCAGTGTACGAAGCGCCTCAGAACCCTGAGATAGATTTACCTGCGAGTGAGAATACACTCGATGAACTGGTGGAATTGTGTATTGATGCTTTAGAGAAGCGTAATATTTTAGCCAACTGAGATCGTTGGTATGACTAAGGCTACTCAGCTGTTTATCTGTTTATTCACGACCGATAAATAGTGCAGCCTTGGTTTACCGAGACAAGAAACCTATCCTCTAGATTCTCTTTATTCTTCTCAATATTCTTCACTTTTTACACCGTCTATTTTTTGCACCGTCGAGTGCCTAGACGGTGTAATTCACACTGCTTTTCACTTCTGTCTGTACCGTGAACTTCTGACTTAATAGAGCAATCAGTTGATCGTAATACTGCATGTTGGGTTTGTTGCCAAGTAAGGTGCACAGCTCATTACCTGTTGGACTGAATCGGTAATAAACCAGTTTAACCCCTTTTGAAATAGGCGCCAGTGACATGCTCTTACCTTGATAAGTCAGGTGTAGGGCTGGGTCGAAATCAATCTCTCCAGATTCTAATTCTGTTCCTAGAATAATCCCGAGCTCAATCAAATGGAGCAAACTAGAGTAGGGCAGGTTGTGTCCACCAAGGTTGATGGTGTTGGTGGTGTCCCTTTTGCCAAAGCTGAAGATTCCAGCATGGGATTTAAAGCCGAGTAATAGTTTTCTGCTGTTATCACTACCAAAGCTACAACCCAGTGACGCGGCTCTTTGCAGGGTGAGTGCTTCTTTTGGTGTCATGTCTTTTAAGATCTGAAGCGCCTTCATCGACGTCGAGCCTGGGTTGGTGACTTCTCGTTTCAGTACTTGAGCCCATAGCCTTTGCATCGATGTATTGTGGATCTCTTGTGCCATATCGAAGAAACGGTATAGCCAGTCCTGATCAGGGTCTCCAGCTGCTTCATCCTTACATGAAGAGTGTGCCAACTTTAGAATCTGTTCTAGGTTCTTTTGGCGAAGCTCTCTACGTTTTTTCTCTCGTAATAGTGCCCGTTCGATAAGCGTACTCTCAGCTTTATCGTTTGGCTTTGTACTATGACTAATTAAGGAATCGAGGCCGAAGCTTTGTGCGATGTGCAGCATTCTGCTTGCACTGTCGGCAATATGAGGCTTTTTCTCATGCTTTTGCTGTGTATCGCTAGCATGCTCAATGATCACTGGCTGTTTAGGTTCTGACATAAGAGTACCGTAAGGAGACGACCCAACACCAATCGTAGTAATTAATTGCTCGCCCTAGCTTGTTAAAACGCTCGATAACAGCGTTAGAATTTTTGATTGTAGAATAACTACTTATCAAAACTATTTATTGAAAAGAGCTTCCTTGTTCTCAAGCCTTTTTCCTACGCTATTTCTGAACACTTACTTATTGTGATTGGTATAACTGTCTAAAATGTAACTCTTTATCTTATTGGTGGCTAGATTTTGCGTGCAGAGTTGAAGGTTTCAACAAAATTTTACTTTTGCTAATGATAATAAAATGTTAAATTTGTTGTAATTCTCAAGGAGGAGTTATGAATCAAGTCAATGATAACAAGCTGAAGAAACAGCTTAGTATAGGGTTATTACTCGCTACTTATGTCGCTGTTCTAGCGTACTTATCTAATTACATCGCGTAATTTAGAATAAAATAATCGTTATTAAACTGTTATTGAATGATCTCACTCGTTCAGTGACGGCAGCTCATCCTTGAGCCACCCTTCTAATGACTACATGTCGTCATATTCTTCAATCGCAGTACCTTCAATAAGATAACCGGTTTGCGCCAAGTCATGGCTTATTGACTCAGTTTTCAGCGTACCCACTAAATAGATCACATCCCATAGCTGCTGGATTGGTGCACCTTTAGGGAACTTCACGTAGATGATTTGGTTTGGTGGTGGCGGTGGCACGTGGATACATGCGCCAAAGTACGGTACCAGCAGAAACTCAGTGATCATGTTCTCATCGCCTTCCAATGGAATCACAAAGCCAGGAATTTTGACTGTGCTGCCATTCAGCTCTGGGCGAACAGCGCCAAGTGTCGATTGTTGAGGTTTGTCCATGCTGTCGTGGTTAACCATCGGCATGCCAAATGAGTCGAGTTGTGCTCGCTCTGATTCTGGAATCAAGTCAATCCAATCGAGTGTTAATACCGATTCGTCAGTCTGAGTGGTTTCAGCGTGAGCTGTGCTGATAAATGGGAACATAAGTAACCCAAGTATCAGTAGGAATTTGCGTTGCATCGTAGGTTCCTATTTTAGATTCTAATAGTCATGCCATCAGACAATGACTGACGGTAAGCCCTGAAAGCGGGAATAAAGCCGATAATGATTCCAGCAACTTGCACCAACATAAGCAGTTTCCACTCATGAGGTGTGATTGCGGATATCGATATGTTGATACCATAACTTTGTTGCACAATAGGAGCAACTACTGCGATCAAGGCAAACAACACGGCAACACCCAATGTGATACCGAGGAAGGTTAGGGCACTTGCTTCACTGATCAGTAAACCAAACACATGACGAGGCCTTGCTCCCATCGCGCGCAGAATGGCCATCTCTCGACGTCTTTCTTGCAAGCTAGTGAGTAGACTACTCAGCATCCCTAACAGTCCCGCGATTACAACAAACCCTGAAACAATCAGTAGTGCTTGTTCTGCTACTGCCATCATTCCCCATAATTCGTGAAGCGCAATGCCTGGCATAATGGCGCTCAAAGGTTCTTGGCGGTAGTTATTGATTTCTCGTTGCAGTGCAAAGGTTTGGATCTTCGATTTAAGGCCAACCATCATCGCGGTAATCTGCTTCGGTTGGAAGTCACGTTGCTTTAGCGCTTCAGCATTCGGTGTGTGCCCGAGGTTAGCCCCCGATTCCCAACCAACGTGAATCGCTTCAATGGCCTCTAACGAAACATGCACCGTTTTATCTACTGGTGTGCCGGTTGGCGCGAGTATTCCGACAATGGTGAAGGGCAGATTGTCGTGGCGACTGAAGGCGACATCACTGATACCGTGCGCCAGAATGATGTGATCACCAATCTTGTAATCTAACTTCTTCGCGACATCGGCACCAATCACGACATCAAATAGCTGATTAAACTCTTTACCTTGCTGAAAAGTAAGTGGTTGCTTACTTCCATAGCGATAATTTTCGAAGTAGCTATGGTTCGTGCCCATTACGCGGAAGCCTTTATGTGAATCACCCAATGAGATTGGGATCGCCCACTTTACAGCGTTGTGCTGGCTAAATTCTTCATAGCTTTTCCAGTCGATGTTGTTGGTCGCATTACCGATTCGAAATACGGAATAAAGCAGCAGGTTTACCTGACCAGAGCGGCCACCGACGATAAGGTCAGTACCTGAAATCGTATTCGCAAAGCTGCTCTTAGCTTCGGTTCTTACACGTTCCACACCGAGTAATAGAATGACTGACACCGCCACGGTGAGAATAGTCAGAATGGCTGTGGCTTTACGGTTGAGTACGCTTTTTAAGGCTAAGTGAGTAATTACTTTCATACGACAACCTTAGCTTGGTTAACGGTTTTTAAATCTATGGTTCGAGTGAACAGTTTTTCTAATGTTGGATCGTGACTGACAAAGATCAGGGTAGAACCCGCCTGATTGGCTTGTTCTAGTAACAGTTCGATAAAGGCTTCTCGGTTGTCATGATCCAGAGCCGATGTCGGTTCGTCGGCAATAATGATTTTGGGTTGGCCGATCAAAGCACGAGCGGCAGCAACACGTTGCTGTTGACCAATACTCAACTCGGTAACGGGCTTGTCCATTAGAGCTTGAGGTAGCTTTAATCTGAGCAACAACTCTTGAGCGGTTGCTTGCAGGCTGTTCTGACTTTCAGTGACTTGCTGCTTACGAATCTTAGAAAACTGACAAGGAAGCGTCACGTTGTCGATGACTGACAAGTAAGGAAGCAGGTTAAATTGTTGGAATATATAACCAATATGATCGGCTCTGAATTTGTCTCTCTGGCGAGGTGTTAGCTGTGTGAGATCTTGGCCAAGGATAGATACTTCGCCTTGTTCAGCTTGGTTGATTCCGGTCAGTAACCCTAACAATGTTGATTTCCCGCAACCACTAGGCCCTTTGATGAAAAGGTGCTCTTGGGCTTGGATATGCAGTGAGGGGATCTCTAGCGTTGGGGGCAATTCAGGCTTCCAACGAAAGCTGATATTTTCGAGTTTGACCACAAGTGATGAACTGTCAAAAGACATATTAGCTCCAATAATTAAAGCGGTGTCTCTACTGGACAGTTATTAGAATAATAAATTCCCAGATCACACCGATTTGTACAGCCAAGTAAGTGAATACTTACTTGGCTGCTTATCTACGTTTAATTCAATCTAATGCTAATTAGAATCGAAAACTAATACGATCTGCGTTAAGTACTTCTTGAATTTGAGCACTGTCAGTTAGCAGGTTCACAGTCATTGATTTTGTGTTGCTGAACTTAGAGAACCACTGAGTATTCACGGTATCCAGTTTTTCAATGTCAGAACATTGGTAGTGGTACTCGACAGTGAACTCACCGTGGCCGCCTTCTGAGTGGTCATGGCCTTCGTGGTCATCATGACCGTGTTCCGCATGGTCATGGCCTTCGTGGTCATCGTGACCGTGTTCCGCATGGTCATGGCCTTCGTGGTCGTGTTCCGCGTGGTCATGGCCTTTGTGGTCGTCATGATCGTGTTCCGCGTGGTCATGATCTTTGTGGTCGTCATGATCGTGCTCAGCGTGGTCATGACCTTCGTGGTCGTCATGTTCGCCTTCAGCGTGGTCATGGCCTTCATGGTCATCATGATCGTCTTCTAGGGTGTTCGTCACTGACTTGAACTTCAAAGTACAGCTTGCATTGTTGAAACCAAATAGTTCTTCTGGCTTATTTAATTGCGCAATCGCTTGTTCAAATACTTTCTTCTGCTCAGCAGTTTCTGGAGCATGTTCAAAGCCAACCACATCAGCACCGGGAGCTGTCACTTCAACAAGTAGCTCTTGTCCATCTTGAGCGATGTTCACTTCAACTTTACCGTGCACGTGTGCTTCGTGAGAGCGGAATTCTTCGTTAGCCAGAACATTAGTAGAGACAGTCATGCCGATAACAACGGCTAAAATAGTAGGTTTCATGTTTTTTTCCTGAATAAAGGTTAATTAAAAAGTAGTGGTAATTAAGCAATCTTTACAGGAGGTGAACGTGCTAAATAAGCGAAATACAGGCGCTGTAACGAAATTACTGACTCTGTAATAGTGGCTGTAAATTCTGAATGGAACTCTGGAACTTGTGGCAGTGAGTGCGCAGTAATGAACTGATTTATCGAAAACAGCTCACAGTGATGCGAAGTGTGGTGATCGGGGTCAATATCCACCATATGTGTTGCCGCTAACACGCTTAACATAAGCATCAGCCCAAGCAAGAAGCCTGTTTTACGTTTCACATTGTTAGGTGTGTTTTTCCACATCAGGATGATTAACCACAGAATTAAAAAAGGATACTGTTATAATATAACAATATCCTTTGGTCAGGTCTCGAAAAAGACGCGAATATCTTATTAAAGGCTCGCTTTAATCAACTCAATGACTTGAGTGACTTCTGATTCGTTTAATGTCCCTTCTTTAACAAACAATATTTTACCTTGCTTGTCTTGAACGATAATCGCAGAGCTTTCTTCTTTTAAAGCCCATGATGATGCTACCGTGCCGTCTTCATCTAGCACCATAGAAGACCATGGAAATTCTTCTTTGCTACTTTCTGCTGACGATTTAACAAAAGACCCAGTACCCCAAATCGCATCATCTTGGTTGATGATAGTAGTGGTTTGGTAGCTGTCTTCTGCGAATTTCGATGCTGTAATTGCTGCCATCAGTGGTGCGTTGAGCTCTTTCGAGCTACTACGGCCAGCAATAGCTTGAACGACGCGAACTTTACCTAGAAGATCATTGGTTGCCCAAGCTTGATATCCAGTATTTCCGTCGTTTAGTACGATTTCACCATAGTTGCTAACATCGACAGCTGGCAGAGTTGTACCTACAGATAGGTTGTGAGCATTGGCGAAGAGTGGAGAGGCTGCGGCTAAAAAAGCCAGTAGAGTTTTGTTTTTCATTATATTTTTGTTCCGCTTATTGGTTTGCTCTGGAAGTATAATATGAAATTTGAAAAATGCCTCTTTAACTTTTTTATCGTACGACGTAGAAATAAGTTGCAGGCTTGTTACCAAAAGGTATAATGCATCAATATCGAGATGAACAATAGATTATCTTGCTGTTTGCTAAAGGAATTAGCGATTAAATGTGCTTTGAATACGTTAGTGTTTAGGTACGTGACTGTAGTACTCAAATGGAATTGAGGTTGTATTATGTTAAGAAAATTTTCTACTTACCGTCCACGTCAGGTGGCACGTTTCGTTAAAGTCCTGTTCAAAGGCCAGTTTGCTATTGAGGGTATCGGAGAGTTTCGCTTCGACCAAGGCAAAGTGCTTCTTCCTGAAGTTTCAGACAAACAAAAGCTCACTATTTTTAAAGAAGTTAACGGCACCATTGCTGCGCTGCCGGTGTAACTGACTGTTGTAGATTTGCATTGCGTCAAATAGATTTCCAATGAAAAAGGGCTTCCTAGCGGAAGCCCTTTTTTTAATGGATGTTGTTCTAGCTTGTATGCCTAACGCACATTATTGCGGAGGGAAGCAGACACCCGTACCGCCCAACCCACAGTAACCGTTAGGGTTTTTGGCTAGGTATTGTTGGTGGTAGGTTTCTGCGAAAAAATATTTTCCAGCAGGCAGAACTTCCGTCGTGATCTCGTTGCCTAATGATTCAGTCATTGCTCGTTGATATTCACGTTTAGAGTGCTCGGCGACGGCTTGTTGCTGTTCGCTGAATGTGTATATCGCGGAACGGTACTGAGTCCCTAAGTCGTTGCCTTGGCGCATACCTTGGGTTGGGTTATGGCGCTCCCAAAAGGTCTCAAGTATTCGAGTTAAAGATGTTTGTTCGCTATCAAAAATGACACGAACGACTTCGGTATGACCGGTTTGTCCGCTGCATACCTGCTCATAAGTGGGATTGACTGTGTATCCACCAGCGTAGCCAACGGATGTGGAAATAACACCATCAAGCTGCCAAAACAAACGCTCAGCTCCCCAAAAGCATCCCATACCAAGTAGGACTTCTTGTTGGGAACCCATAGGAGCATCGAGCAAGTCAGTTTGATTGACAAAATGGCGCTCAGTGATTCGGATTGGGTCTGCATTTCCCGGTAATGCGGTTGCTGCGGAAACCAGTTGTTGTTTGTTTAGCATGTTATATTCCTTTTCGCATACGTTTACCGCGTAAGTTAACATTAGATCCAGGTTCATATTAACGGCTGGTTCATATTGATTAAGTCTTTAAATTAGACCGTGTTATTCCAAGATTTATTACAGACTCAATGTCTTTTTAGCGGTATTATTTCTTTTCATTTATTAACGTATTGATAACTTCTTCACCAATTAAGCATGATAAGAAAAACTTTACCAGTTCTGATAGGCACTCTATTGTCATCGACGCTCGCTTTCGCTGATGTTTCCCTTGAAATTAAAGGGCTTAATGGAGCGCTTGAGGATAATGTTGATGCTTATCTGAGTGCGATTCCTGAAGAAGAGTACTCGGTTTCATTAAGGTTCCAATCTCGCTTGGAGTCTATGATAAAAGAAGCCCTGAATGCGTTAGGTTACTACCACCCTAATATCACATTTTCTCACTCCGAAGATGATACCGAAATGACCGTTACGGTTGAGCCGGGAGAGCCTGTTGTTATTTATACCTCAGATATCGTTCTGACTGGTGAAGCCAAAGATGATCCTGACTTTTTGGCTTTGATAGCTAGGAGTAAGCTGTCTAAAGGTTCGATTCTGAATCATGGCAATTATGATTCTTTGAAATCATCGATC
Organism: Vibrio sp. SBT000027; assembly: GCF_963894355.1. Lineage (NCBI taxonomy): Bacteria > Pseudomonadati > Pseudomonadota > Gammaproteobacteria > Vibrionales > Vibrionaceae > Vibrio > Vibrio sp. SBT000027. Next base: position 207,712 of record NZ_CAWQGD010000003.1, read on the forward strand.
CGCAACCTTGGATTAGCGAAAGGCTACTTCGATGGGTCGTATGATCTTAGCAAGCTAGAAGTCGCCCCTGAATTAAACCGTGCTTATGTCCGCCTTCATTATAACAGTGGTATACGCTACCACTTTGGCACAACTACAGTGACGGGCAGTCAAATTGAAGATGACAAAGTTCAATCTCTCAAGCCGTTTAAAGATGGCGAACCTTACTCTATTACCAAAGTCGGCGAGTACAACCAAAACTTGTCGAATACAGATTGGTTCTCCTCGGTATTTGTTGAGCCAGATTTAAGTCAGTTAGGCGAAGGCCGAGAAATCCCGATGAAGGTTAGCCTTGCTCCGCAAGCTCGTAACCAAATCGAAACGGGTATCGGTGTCTCAACAGACCTTGGTGTGAAAGGTACCCTCAAATGGAAGAAACCTTGGGTTAATGACAGAGGCCATAGCTTCAATAGTAGCTTGTCGATCTCCAAGCCTGAGCAGACGATCACGGCAGCTTATAAAATCCCATTGGATGACGTACTTAATGACTACTACCAAGTTAAGTACGGTATGAAAAATTTGGATAATCGTGATACCAAGAGTTTGGAATCAAACCTTGCCTTAGAAAGATATTGGCGCCTGGACAATGGCTGGCAACGCACGGTGTTCATTCGATACTTGGTCGAAAACTATGAACAAGGTTTACAAGATGACTTGGCACAGTTTGTTTTGCCGGGTTTCTCTTTCTCACGAACTCGAACGCGAGGTGGTTCGATGCCGATGTGGGGCGATAAACAAACCATTATGTTTGAAGCGGCTGATGATACCTTGTTATCTGAAACTAAGGTTGTTCGTTTTCAAGGCCAAACCGCTTGGATTCGAAGCATTGGCGATAACCACCGAGGTCTAACTCGGCTTCAATTTGGCGGTAACTTTGCCGACGAGTTTGAGAAGCTGTCTCCTTCCCTAAGATTCTTTGCCGGTGGTGATAACAGTATTCGTGGTTATGGCTATGAGTCGATCTCTCCGCGCGATGAAAGTGGCGCTCTAACGGGTGCAAAATTTATCGCAACCAGTTCGTTTGAATACCAATACCGCTTGGTTGGAAACTGGTGGGGCGCTGCATTCTACGATATTGGTGATGCATTTAATGACAAGCCAGAGTGGAAGCACGGCACCGGTGTCGGGGTGCGTTGGGCGTCCCCCGTTGGTCCAGTGAGTCTAGATTTTGCTTGGGGCCTAGATGCGAAGAAAGGCGATGAGTTCCAACTGCACTTTAGTTTAGGACCTGAATTATGATCAAAGTGATGGGCAAGTGCCTGAAATGGACGTCGATCTCATTGACGTCTATTTTGCTATTGTTGATAGCCCTGCTCGGTTTTGTTTTGTTCACCAATCCAGGGTTGAACACCGTGTTGTGGGGCGCTGAAAAAGCATTACCACAACTTAAAGTGGAAAGTACTAAAGGAGCCCTGTTCCCAAGCTTTACGCTTAATAATGTTCAGTTTAAAGATGACAGCCTGCATATCGACACCAAGGTTCAAAAGCTGAACTTGGCTATTAATCCTCGCTGTCTGCTTGACCCTAAGCTGTGTGTCGATCGTTTAGCGATTCAAGGGTTGGACTTCGCATTTACTGAACTGCCTCCACCCTCTACAGAAGAAACAGAACCGACTCCGCCCGTAACATCGGTAAAAACACCGTTGCCAATTGTGATCAACCGTATCGCTTTGTCTGATATCAAGTTAAATATCTTGGGACATGAAATTGAATGGGGTTTGTTCTCAACGGCTCTGAGCATGCAGGGAGAAACGCTGACGGTATCGCCAACCTTATTCAATGATCTGAAGGTTAAACTCGCGGAGTCGACAGAAGAACCGCAAACAGAAGCGGTAGAACCAGAGGCTGCCACTAAAACGGCTATCGAGTTACCTGAAGTCTTAATTCCTTTGCAGGTTGTACTTGAGCGTTTTGACCTAAACCGTTTCACCTTAGAACAAGAAACGCCAATCGTTGTTAATCACCTTGGGTTAGAGGCACGCGCGGGTAAACACACGGTTGATGTTTCAACTCTCGAACTCGATATGCCACAAGCCAGCGCGAACCTAACGACGAAGGTTGAGCTTAAAGGTGATTACCCGTTAGAACTTTCTTTGGATGCGTTAGTGAAAGAAACAGACCTCGCTGGTCAGAAATTATCACTAAAAGCACAAGGAAGCGTGGCTAAGCTGCACTTAGATTCTCAGTTTTCTGAGCTGATTGAGGCAAAGCTGTCTGGGGATATTCAACCCTTAGAGCCAACTCTACCATTTGACCTTCTTTTAGAGGGCGGACAAGCGCAGTGGCCTCTTACCGGAAAAAGCGATTACCAAGCGACAATTGAGCAATTCAAAGCTGATGGCTCATTAGATGGCTTCAATGTTCTACTTAAAGGTGAGGCCGATGGTAAGGAAATCCCTGAGTTATCAATCGATCTGCAGGGTAAAGGCACGACGGAACAGATTGAGTTCGAGCGTCTAAAGCTAAACACGTTAGGCGGTGAACTCAACGGTGTCATTAAAGCGAATTGGAAGAGTCTCGTTAACTGGCAAGCTGACGTGACACTCAAAGACATTCAGCCGGGCCTGCAATGGCCAGAAGCCGAGGGTAACATTAGCGGAAGCATCGTCACCTCGGGTGAGTTGACGGAAGCGGGCGGTTGGGCGATTGAATTGCCTAAACTGGATATTGAAGGGATCTTGCGAGAGTACCCTCTGGATATCGAAGGTCAGTTGTCAGCGTCGGATCGCAGCGCGAGCGGTGAACCAAAGCTGAAAACCAGCGGTTTGAGCTTGGCTCATGGTGTTAACTCGATTAAGGCACAGGGGCAACTTGATAAGCAATGGGACATGGGCGTTGAGATCTTCTTCCCTGATCTTGCAAAAAGTAGTCCTGAGCTGAAAGGTAGAGTGATCGGTAGCATCCAACTTAGCGGTCCAACGAAAGAGCCTGAAGTCGATCTCGCTCTAAATGTGGATAAGGTAGATTGGAATAACGAAGCAACACTCGAATCTTTGTCGCTTAATGGCTCTTTGGTTCCTCTGCCATTACCTGAAGCCCAAGCCGATCTTGTACTCAAAGCTAAGAACTTAACCTATCAAGATCAAAACGTGGAAAGTATTGATCTCACGGTGAGTGGTGGTGAGAAGAAACACATAGTGACACTTGATGTGATATCCGACATCGTGTCGACAAGTTTGGCCATCTCTGGAGAGTTGATTCAAAAGCCTTCTATTATTTGGGATGGGTCGTTAGACCGCGTCAAAATAACCACTCAGCAAGGTCCTTGGGTATTAGATCAACCTGTCGCGATAAAGGCGGATGTCGATAAACAGTTTGCCGATGTTCAAGCGCACTGTTGGAAGCAATCTGGTTCGAGTGTGTGTTTGGATGAAGACGTTCGTGTCGGTAAATCGGGTGAGGCCAAGGTGGCCATCAATCAATTCGATTTCGAGCAGATTAAAGCCTTTGTGCCTAAAGAGACGCAATTGCAGGGCTTAGTCAATGCGACCGCTCATGCTAAGTGGTCTGAACAAGGTGAACCTGAGGTTACGGTAAGTGTTGATATGCCGAAAGGTCAGGTTGTTCAACAAGTTGGTGAGCCAATTACACTGGGTTGGGAAAGTATTGCATTGAATGCCCAGCTGAAAGATAACAAATTGGATGCCGATTTTAAGCTGGATGTTTCCGACAATGGTGACCTGTCTGGTACGGTGTCGTTACCGGATATTCTTGCCGAAGACAAAATGGTCGATGCTGCAATTAAGCTGACCACGTTCCACCTCGATTTCTTACAACCAATCCTAGGTGAGTACAGCCTGTTGAAAGCCGACCTTGAGAGTGATCTTCAAGTTAAAGGCTCTTTGATGCATCCTCAAGTCTTTGGTCAGTTCTCGGTTGATGGTATTCAAGTCAAAGGCGACGTTACGCCTGTTGATGTGAAAGATGGCCGTATCGATCTCGACTTTGATGGTTATAGTGCAAAACTGGATGCGAATGTAGAAACGCCTGACGGTCACCTTGATATTGAGGGAACCGGGGATTGGCAAGATCTTAAAGCATGGCACTCTAACGTTAGAGTTTTTGCCGATGAGTTGATGGTTGATATCCCGCCGATGGTCAAGGTTAAGGTCGTACCTGATATGACTATTGATGTCACGCCCGAGCTGGCAAAAATTACGGGTGACATAGCACTACCATGGGGACGAATTGTGGTAGAAGACTTACCACCGTCAGCGGTTGGTGTGTCTTCCGATCAAGTGATATTGAATAAAAACCTTGAGCCTGAAAGTGAAGATACGATCCCATTCAATGTGATGACCAATATTAATATCTCCATTGGTGATGACTTTAAATTGTCTGCCTTCGGTCTTGAAGGCGACTTGGTTGGTAAGCTCAATGTAGCTCAAAAAGACCAAGGCCCATTCATCACTGGTGAAGTTAATATCGTCGATGGTACTTACCAATCATTCGGGCAAGACCTCTTGATCGAAGAGGGTAAAATTCTAATGAATGGTCCACCGGATCAACCATATGTAGCCATCAATGCGATTCGTAACCCTGATAATACTCAGGATGATGTGACCGCAGGTATTCGAGTTACAGGCCCTGCGACAGAGCCGACCATCGAGATTTACTCTGATCCAGCGATGCCACAAGCGAACGCGCTGTCTTATATTCTGCGTGGCCAAGATATCGATGGTGAGTCCAGCGGTTCGATGACAACAACCTTGATCGGTTTGAGTTTGGCGAAGAGTGGTAAGGTTGTTGGCGAAATCGGCGAAGCCTTTGGTGTACAAGATTTACAACTGGATACAGCAGGCTCTGGGGATGACTCTCAGGTTACGGTAAGCGGCTATATTCTCCCAGGTTTACAGGTGAAATATGGTGTGGGTATCTTTAACTCGTTAGGCGAGTTTACCGTTCGTTATCGATTGATGCAGGATCTCTACGTTGAGGCAGTATCGGGTCTAGACAGTGCTGTGGATCTTCTCTATCAATTTGAATTTGAGTAACACTTTGAGCGGTGATTGATTAGCGGATGACGAATGCTAGGGAGTGAGTATGCAGCAGCTCGTTTTTGTTTATGGGACATTGAGAAAAGACCAATCAAACCACCACTATTTAAAACAGTGTGAGTGTTTAGGAAGGTTTGACACACCTGAGGAATACGCACTTTTTGATTTAGTTGCGTATCCGGCGATGATTTTCGGAAAGAAAAGTGTCGCTGGCGAGGTCTATATCATTAACGACGAAATTTTGGAGTCGCTCGATCGGCTAGAAGATGTTCCTGTTGAGTATCGTCGCGAGCAAATAGAGACTATATTTGGATTAGCATGGGTATATTTGTATCAGCTTGATCTAACAGCTAATAAAGAAATACTTTCGGGTGACTGGTGTAAGCGGGACAACCCGCTATAGTGAATGAACTACTGGAAGCATTCTGACGTAATAGCTAAAAGTCTCAATGTACGAGCTAGTCTTTTCCATCAGGAGGAAATTATGAAATATATATTATTGGTGCTATCAGTAATGCTATTTGGTTGTGCGCAAACCCCGCCACCAACATCAATGAATACGACCGATTGGCAGAGCTTTGGCGAAGAAATGGCAATGAAAGGCAAAACGAAGCAGACTGAAGCAAGTTTGGCAGAAGCTGCGTCTTCACCATCTATTGATGCCGATTTGTATGCGGCTTACGACCAAGGTTATGAAGTGGGTAAAACTCAGTACTGTTCGCAGAACCCGCGAGCGCTAGGACGCCGCGGTGAGACCTACCTTGGCATTTGCGATGACGTCGATAAATGGTTCCGTTTTAATTACGAGCGTGGTGCTGAATCAAAGTATAGCGTTCAATAGTTCGGTGATTGTTTAATTCAGCGAACAACAAAAAGCCAGCATATAAATGCTGGCTTTTTTAATGACGTTATTTTGAGAAATAAACGAGAGAATTAGTCTCGGTTAAGCTCAAGAAACTCTTCTACTTTGCGAACCATGTCTGTTGAGCCAACAAAGAAAGGTACACGTTGGTGTAACTCAGTTGGTTTGATGTCCATGATACGTTGAGCACCGTCTGAAGCGATACCACCAGCTTGTTCCATAAGGAAAGCAATTGGGTTGCACTCGTAAAGCAAACGCAGTTTACCTTGAGGATGGCTTTGTGTGCTTGGGTATAAGTAGATGCCACCTTTCAGCAGGTTACGGTGGAAATCTGATACTAGAGAACCAATGTAACGAGAGGTGTAAGGGCGGTTATCACTTGGCTCATCTTCTTGGCAGTACTTGATGTACTTTTTAACACCCGTAGGGAAGCGGAAGTAGTTACCTTCGTTGATCGAGTAGATCTTACCTTCATCAGGGATCATCATGTTTTCATGAGATAGACAGAAGGTACCCAGTGATGGGTCGTAGGTGAAACCATTGACGCCAGCGCCTGTTGTGTAAACAAGCATGGTTGAAGAACCGTAAATTACGTAACCAGCTGCGACTTGTTTGTGTCCAGGTTGTAGGAAATCTTCTTGTGTTGGTGGGGTACCAATCGGTGACACTCGGCGGTAGATAGAGAAAATCGTACCAACCGATACATTCACATCGATGTTTGAAGAACCATCAAGTGGATCCATCAGAACAACGTATTTTGCGTTTTTGTTGAGCTCTTTATTGAAGGCAACAGCTTCGTCTTCTTCTTCACTTGCAACGCCACAAACTTGGTCACGAGCTTCTAGAGCCGCTTTAAATTTGTCGTTCGCGTAAAGGTCTAGCTTTTGTTGCTCTTCACCTTGAACGTTGTCTGTACCAACAGCGCCAGTAATGTCGACAAGACCTGCTTTGTTGATTTCACGGTTAACAATTTTTGCAGCAAGACGAATTGATGACAAAAGGGATGATAGATCACCACTTGCATGGGGAAAGTCACTTTGTTTTGCAACAATGAACTCACCAAGGGTGCGCATCTCAGACATGTTATTTCCTTAAACTTCTCTCAATATTAGGGGGGATTTGAGCACTGTAGATTAGGCCTCTTGAGTGGGCTTTATTCATCTAGACGCTTACCTAAATTCTAAAGGTTAGATCTTTTTAATGGTAATGAACTAAGCGACACAGATCTCACTTACTATGTCGACTAAATTTGTTTTGCATTGCTGCTCGCTTTTAATCGCCATTTAATGATAATGAGTGCAAGTAGTTTGATTTAGACATGGCTCATTTAGCCAAGCGTTTGGAAGCAATATATGCATATTCACATCTTAGGGATTTGTGGCACCTTCATGGGTGGTGCCGCGGTATTGGCTCGTCAATTAGGTCACAAGGTTACGGGTAGTGACGCGAATGTTTACCCTCCAATGAGCACTTTGTTGGAATCGCAAGGGATTGAAATTATTGAAGGGTTCGATCCTAGTCAATTAGAGCCAAGTCCTGATCTCGTGGTTATCGGTAATGCGATGAGCCGTGGTAACCCGTGTGTTGAGTATGTATTGGATAATAACCTTAGATACACATCAGGCCCGCAATGGTTGCAAGAATTTCTACTGCATGACCGTTGGGTATTAGCGGTATCGGGAACGCATGGCAAGACAACAACATCGAGCATGCTGGCTTGGATTTTAGAAGACTGTGGCTATGCGCCTGGCTTCTTAGTTGGTGGTGTGTTGGGTAACTTTGGTATCTCTGCTCGCCTTGGTAAAAGCATGTTCTTCGTGGTTGAAGCCGACGAATATGACAGTGCTTTTTTCGATAAACGATCTAAGTTCGTTCATTACCACCCAAGAACCTTGGTGATGAATAATCTTGAGTTCGATCATGCGGATATCTTTGACGATCTTGAAGCGATCAAGCGACAGTTCCATCATTTGGTTCGCACTGTGCCAAGTAATGGTCGTATTTTCTCACCGAAGCAAGATACGGCTATTGAAGGTGTTCTATCTCGTGGGTGTTGGAGTGAGACTGAATCGAGCGGCGAACTTGGCGATTGGGATGCCAAGAAACTGGTTAAAGATGGCTCTAAATTTGAGGTCTATTTCCAAGACGAATGTGTTGGAACCGTAGACTGGGATTTGGTTGGCGATCATAACGTAAGTAATGCCTTGATGGCGATTGCGGCGGCAAGACATGTAGGTGTGACACCCGACTTAGGATGTGAATCACTGGCGACTTTCATTAATACCAAGCGTCGCTTAGAGTTTAAAGGCGAAGTGGCAGGTGTTTCTGTCTATGACGATTTTGCTCATCATCCTACAGCGATTGAACTTACTCTGGGTGGCTTACGTAATAAGGTCGATACGAAAAAAATCATTGCTGTTTTAGAGCCCCGTTCTGCCACCATGAAGCGTGGTGTGCATAAAGAAACCTTGGCTGATTCGCTCAAACAGGCGGATTCTACCTACTTATTCCAACCAGATAACATTGATTGGTCTGTACAAGATGTTGCCGATGCGTGCCATCAGCCCGCACATGTAAGTGATGACATGGATGCATTCGTTGCTAGAATTGTCTCAGAGGCACAAGCGGGCGACCAAATCTTAGTAATGAGTAATGGTGGCTTTGGTGGTATTCACCAGAAATTGTTGGATGCGTTGGCACTCAAAGGCTAACGGTATTCACGACCTTATATTTTGAAGTAATTGAGAACATGACAAAACACGATAAAGCTATAACCCTCGCTTTCACTGGCGCATCAGGTGCGCCTTATGGCCTGCGTTTACTTGAATGCCTTTTGGCGGCGGATTATCAGGTCTATTTACTGATATCGTCGGCTGCGCGAGTGGTGTTGGCGACCGAGCATGAACTTAAGTTACCTGCAGGGCCCGATGCAGCGAAACAAGCTTTGGTTAAACACCTTGGGTGTGACCCCGAAAAGCTGGTGGTGTGTGGCAAAGATGATTGGTTCTCTCCGGTTGCCTCTGGCTCAGCAGCGCCGAAGCAGATGGTCGTTTGCCCATGTTCAGCGGGAAGCTTGGCTTCAATTGCTCATGGCCTGTCAGATAATCTGATTGAGCGTGCTGCAGATGTGGTCATGAAAGAACGAGGCCAACTGTTGTTGGTGGTTCGTGAGACGCCATTCTCGACGCTGCACTTAGAGAACATGCATAAGCTATCGACTATGGGCGTGACGATCATGCCTGCCGCTCCGGGTTTTTATCATCAACCTAAGTCGATTGAAGATCTGGTCGATTTTATGGTGGCGCGCATTTTGGATCATCTTGGCATTGAGCAAGGTTTAGTGCCACGTTGGGGTTACGATCAACGTAATTGATCCAAACTTGATAGCTTATTGTTAAAATTCGAATTACAATTCTGAACACTCATCGGGGAGCGAACCATTCAAATAATGAATGCGAGCTGAGATCAAGCAAGTGCTTGGGACCCGTAAACCTGAACCAGATAATGCTGGCGTAGGAATTGAGTTAGGAACAACTTCTACCGTTCTCCTCCCTCAAACCTGTGCCGCTCAGACCATGGAGAGCGTCCAGTGAAATTTACATTAACAACTCTTGCTGTTACTACAGCCATCTCTTTTTCTGCCTTTGCTGCAGACAATACCCTAACGGTTTATACCTATGACTCTTTTGCTGCGGATTGGGGACCTCGTCCTGCCGTTGAAAAAGCATTTGAAGAAAAGTGTGGCTGCGATGTGAACTTTGTCGCGCTAGAAGATGGCGTGTCTATTCTGAACCGCTTACGTCTTGAAGGTGGGAACAGCAAAGCTGATATCGTGTTAGGCCTAGATAACAATCTGATGGCTGAAGCGAAAGCGACGGGCTTATTAGCTAAGCACAGTGTTGATACTTCATCAGTAACGCTTCCTAATGGTTGGAACGACAGTACTTTTGTCCCTTATGACTTTGGCTACTTTGCGTTTATCTATAACAAAGAGAAACTAGCAAACCCGCCTAAGAGCTTGAAAGAACTGGTTGAGCAGCGTGATGATCTCAAGGTTATCTACCAAGACCCACGTACATCAACGCCGGGTCAAGGCATGATGTTATGGATGAAGTCAGTATACGGTGATGAAGCGACAGCAGCTTGGAAGAAGCTCGCTCAGAAAACGGTTACTGTGACTAAAGGTTGGTCTGAAGCTTACTCTATGTTCTTAAAGGGTGAGTCGGACTTAGTCTTGTCTTACACGACTTCTCCGGCTTACCACATCATTGCAGAAAGTGATTCTAAGTACGCAGCAGCAAGCTTTGAAGAAGGCCATTACACTCAAGTGGAAGTGGCAGCGAAAGTTAAAGGCAGCAAGAACGAAAAGCTTGCCGATGAGTTTATGGCGTTTATCCTAAGTGATGAATTCCAATCTGCGATGCCAACGGGCAACTGGATGTACCCAGTGACGGATATCGAGCTACCAAAAGGGTTTGATCAGTTAACAGTACCGCGGAAAGCTCTGAGTTTTACGCCTGAAGAAATCGCTGCTAAGCGTAAGCCATGGATTCGTGAATGGCAGAGTGCACTTACTTTTTAAAAGATTAGCTTTCTAGCTTAACTTTCTGTATTTAAAGGTTCGTTCGATATTAACTGAGTGAACCACTTACGGTAAAAAATCAATTTATGATAAAGAAAACACCTAAGGTCGGGATCTGGGTTGCGATACTCATTACCGCCTTTGTGGTTTCAGCAGTTGGGGCATTGCTTAGCAATGCCCCTTCTCTTGATATCAGCCAAGTATGGTCCGATCCTTACTATTGGCATGTAACGAAATTCAGTTTTTATCAAGCGACACTCTCAACTGTGCTGAGTGTTGGCTTTGCTATACCTATTGCTCATGCTTTGTGTCGCAGGCAATTTTTTGGGCGAGCTCTGTTGTTAAGGCTGTTCGCGTCGACCTTGGTTCTGCCTGTGTTAGTTGGCGTGTTTGGTTTGCTTGCAATTTATGGCAACAGTGGTTGGTTAGCTAAATTTCTGGCGAACTTCGATATTGAATTACCATTCTCGATTTATGGTTTGAATGGCATTTTGCTGGCGCATGTCTTCTTTAACCTGCCCTATGCCAGTCGTTTACTTTTACAAGCTTTAGATACCGTGCCTGCCGAGCAACATAAGCTGTGTGCTCATTTGGGTATGAGTCATTGGAATAAATTTAAATGGGTTGAATGGCCTCGTTTAAGACAACAACTGCCTCATGTGTGTGGCCTAGTCTTCATGCTGTGCTTCACCAGCTTTGCTACCGTGATGGCGCTAGGTGGAGGTCCGAAATCGACCACTATCGAACTGGCTATTTATCAAGCGATTAAATTCGATTTTGACCTACAGGCTGGTGCGTTACTCGCGATATGGCAAATGCTGCTGTGTGGTGTATTAGCGGTGAGTATTCAGCGCCTGTCGAAACCTATTTCAGTGACGGCCAGTCAGTTGTCGGAAGAGAAATATTTGGTTAAGGACTGCTGGTGGTCAAAAGCTTGGGATAGCTTTTGGATCATAGTAGTCTCAATGCTGGTATTGCCGCCATTAGCCATGGTTATCGTCAGTGGTATTAACTCACAAGCACTGATTGTGCTCAGCAGCGAACCGTTTTGGGCTGCGTTAATGACCTCAGTTAAAGTTGCGTCCTTAGCAAGTGTTATTGCTGTCGGTATTGGTATTGCGATACTGCTGACCAGTCGTGCATGGCGTTTGCAGAATAAGAACTTTAGAGCCGATAAAATCGAGCTGATTGGTACCATTATCTTAGTGACACCAGGGTTAGTGATCAGTACGGGACTCTTCTTATTACTGCGTTCATTTACCGATGTATTTAGCTTAGCTTTCTTTATTGTGATTGCCGTGAATAGCTTAATGGCACTGCCTTATGTGATTAAAACCTTAGCCCAACCTATGTTGCATTTATCTCAACAGTATCAATACGTGTGTGCAAGCTTGGGAATGACAGGTTTCACTCGTTTTAGGCTGGTGGAGTGGCGCGCACTACGTAAACCAATGGCGCAAGCCTTTTCTATTAGCTTTATGCTGGCGATGGGGGACTTGAGTGCCATTGCCTTGTTTGGTAGCCAAGATTTTAGAACGCTGCCTTTGTATCTATTCCAATTGTTAGGCAGCTATCAAATGGAAGCTGCCGCGGTGGTTTCTGTGAGTTTACTGCTGCTGAGTGTGGGCAGTTTTAGCTTAATAGAATTTTTATTTACTCGAAGTTCAAAGCCCAATGCTAAAGAGTTAAGGAACCGATGATGTTAGTGATGAAAGAGGTGGACTACCACTATCACCGAGAGTTGTTTCGCTTTGATTTTCAAGCTGAGCAGGGGGATATTGTCGCGTTGATGGGGCCGAGTGGCGCTGGTAAATCAACGTTGTTGGCGCTAGTCGCGGGGTTCATAGAGCCTACATCGGGTGAGATCTCAGTGGCAGGACAATCGCTTATTGGTAAAGAGGCACATCAACGCCCATTGGCTATGCTGTTCCAAGAACACAATCTTTTTGCTCATCTCACCGTACGTGAAAATATTGGTTTAGGGCTGCATCCAGGATTAAAGCTTACGGCAACCCAAAAGCTCAAAGTTGAGCAAGCAGCCGCACAAGTAGGTGTTGCAGAGTATTTAGATAGATTGCCTGAGCATTTATCGGGTGGCCAGCGCCAGCGTGTCGCGTTAGCTCGCTGTTTTGTTCAGCCTCATGATATCTGGTTGCTTGATGAACCTTTCTCTGCGCTTGATCCTTTGCTGCGCGAGGAGATGCTTAGCTTAGTGAAGCGATTAGCGGCAGAACGAAATATTACGGTATTGATGGTAACTCACCATTTAGGTGATGCACGCAGTATCGCGAATAAGTTTATTTTTGTGGCGCTAGGTAAGGTGTTGGTTGAAGACTCGATAGAAGCACTGACAGCTACTCATCCACAGCAAGAATTAAGCTCGTTTGTTAAAGCGGGTGAGTGACGACTGAGTATTGGTCTTGATGGCTTTTGATATTGAGTAAGTAGAAAACAAAAAGACCTAGCATGTGCTAGGTCTTTTATTATCTTTCTGAGTAAAGGGAGACGAAGATTAGTCGCCTTGCTTTAGCTCTTTTAAGATTTGGAAGATCTCGCGAGAAGACTTCGCTGGCTTGTTTGCTGATTTCTCTTTGTTAGCTTGGCGAGCTAGCTGACGAAGACGTTGACGGTCTGCTTCAGGGTACATTTCCATAACGTCAGAAATGGCAGCATCACCTTCTGCAACAACGCGGTCACGCAGTTGTTCTAGTTTGTGCAGTTCAACTGTTGCTTGAGAGTGTTTGTTGCGAATTTTATCTAAAGCCGCTTGAATTGGCTCTGGATCTACATTGCGCATTACTTTACCAATGTATTGAAGCTGACGGCGCTTTGCTTCATTTTTAAAGCGTTGTGCATCTTTAATCGCTTGTGCCAGGTCTTCAGACAAAGGGAACTTATCAAGAATAGAAGGCTTTAGTTCAACAAGCTCTTCTCCCAGCTTTTGCAGGGCATCCATGTCCGTTTTCATTTCTGTCTTACTTACCCAGATGATTTCTTCTTCTGGTTCCCATGGGGCTTTTTGGTTTTTGCGAGCCATCTTTTCTGCCTATGTCACTATCTCAAACGAATATATTGCCTATTTTAGCAAGAATCTTGGGGAGAAAGCGAAATTCTTGTTATCCTACGTAATATTGACCTAAAAAATTAGAATAGATATGGATGTAAAACAGCAAGTCGCCCAGCAAAGAGTTGAGCTAGAAGCCGCAGTAGCTAAAGCGTTGGATATGGCATCAGTGAGTGCAGACGCAGCTGAGGTCGCTATTACTAAGTCAACGGGTTTAAGTGTTTCAACACGTATGTGTGAAGTGGAAAACGTTGAATTTAATAGTGATGGTGCTCTAGGTATTACTGTTTACCGCGGCCAGAAAAAAGGCAGCGCATCTACATCTGATCTGAGTGAAAAGGCAATTGCTCAAACAGTCGCGGCTGCGCTTGATATCGCTCAGTACACTTCTGAAGACCCATTTGCAGGTCCTGCAGCAAAAGAATACATGGTAAAAGAAATTCCAGATTTGGATCTTTTCCACCCTGATGAACCAAACCCCGACTATGCCGCTGAGATTGCGATTGCTGCTGAGAAGCAAGCGCTAGCTTATAGCGACAAGATCAAACAAAGTGATGGTGCAAGCTACGACAGTCACTATGGTGTTAAGGTTTATGGTAACAGCCATGGCTTACTAGCAAGCTATGCCTCAAGCCGCCATAGCACGAGCTGCTGTGTGATTGGACAAGGCGCTAATGGTGAAATGGAACGTGACTACAGCTACACCGTTGCACGTCATCGTGATGAGCTATGGGCGCCTGAGCGTGTTGGTCAAGAAGCGGCAGAAAAAACCATCAGCCGTTTGGATGCTAAAAAGCTACCAACAGGCCAATATCCAATTATGTTCGCGAACGATGTTGCTACAGGTCTAATTGGCCACCTTGTGATGGCAATTAGCGGTGGTAACCTTTACCGTAAGTCTTCGTTCTTACTGGATCATCTAGGTCAGAAAATTTTGCCAGATTGGTTCAATATCTCTGAGCGTCCGCATATCTTACGTGGTTTGGCTTCAAGCCCATTCGATAGCGAAGGTGTTTACACTCAAGATCGTGAAATCATCACCGATGGTGTGTTAGCAACTTACCTGCTAACGAGCTACGCCGCACGTAAAATGGATATGACACCAACAGGTCATGCGGGTGGTATTCATAACTGGTTCGTTAAATCGACCGGTCAAAACTTTGAGCAAATGCTAAAAGAGTTAGGCACAGGCTTTCTTGTGACTGAAGTGATGGGTCAAGGCGTTAATACCGTGACAGGTGATTATTCTCGTGGTGCAGCAGGTTTCTGGGTTGAGAACGGAGAGATCCAATACCCTGTATCGGAAGTGACGATCGCGGGCAATCTAAAAGATATGTTCACTCAGATTGTAGCGGTAGGTAACGACGTTGAAACTCGTTCACAAATTCAAACCGGTTCTATCTTGCTTGAATCGATGAAAGTCGCGGGTGAGTAATTTACTTAATTTGCTTTAGTTTAAATCTGAAGCTCAAACCTGAAGCGTAAATCTGACCTATTAAAAAGGGAGCCTCTGGCTCCCTTTTTGTATTCAGCATCCCATCTTAGAACTGGCTATCTGTTTATTCACACTAGATAAGCATGAGTTAGATAAGAATGGTGGCTAGGCCTAAGAATACCGATAGGCCAATCACATCGGTTACTGTGGTCAGAGCCATACCGCCTGCAAGGGCAGGGTCGATATTCATCTTCTTCAGCATCACAGGAATGGTTACACCGGCGATACCCGCGACAATCAAGTTTGTCATCATCGCTGCTGAGATGATGGCTCCCAAGATCCAATTGCCTTTCCAAGCAACCACTATGCCGCCAATGATAACGGCCCATAGAATACCGTTAAGGAAGCCGATAGAGGCTTCTTTGAGTAGCAGTTCGCGTTTGTTACTGTCACCAATGTGACCAAGCGCTAAACCACGAATCACTAGAGCGACGGTTTGGTTACCTGCCACACCACCCATGGACGGTACGATAGTCATCAAAACGGCAATCGCGGCCATCTCATTCAGTGTGGCCTCAAACATATTCGACACAGACGCTGCCGCGAGTGCTGCCAAAACGTTTGCGCCTAGCCATACACTACGACGCCGAGCGGATTTTACGACCGGTGCGAAGGTATCTTCGTCATCGTCCATACCCGCCATACTCATCATTGAGTGCTCGGCATCTTCACGGATAACATCAACCACGTCATCGATCGTGATACGACCGACAAGATGTTGATTTACATCGACAACAGGAGCTGACACCCAGTTACGACGTTCGAACAGGCTGGCGATATCAGAGGCACTGGTTTCAACGGCGATCGCTTCGTCGGCATCTTCCATCACTTCTGAAACAGACACATCAGGCTGAGTCGTAATCAGTGTGCTGAGCGATAGGTTACCAATGAGGCGTTCGTCGTCATCGATAACATATAATGCATCGGTAGCGTCAGGTAATTCACCACGCATACGTAAATAACGCAGTACGACCTCAACATCGACATCACCGCGGATCGTGATTACGTCGGTGTTCATTAACGCACCCGCTGAATCTTCTGGGTACGATAGTGCGGTTTCAACTAAAGCACGATCAACGGAGTCCATTTGAGAAAGGACTTCGCGAGAAACATCGTCAGGTAGGCTTCGAAGTACGTACGCGACGTCATCGGTTTCCATGCCTTCTGTTGCTTCTGCCAAGGTCTCTGGTGCCATTTTCGACACAAGAGCATCTTTGACGTCTTCGTTTAGCTCATCAAGAATTTCACCGTAGTCTTCAGGATCGGTGAGTTGCCAGAGTACGTCACGACTTTTGCGAGGGGAGGCTTCTAAAAGGTGTGCAATATCCTCAGGTTCCATATCCTGAAGTTGTCGGCGTACGTGAACAAATCGGCCGTTTTCTAGGGCTTCGCTGACTTCTTGGAGGGTTTGGTGAGCTTGGTCGAATTCTAATTGCTCTGCCATATTTTCCTCCTATCTCATTATTCTAACAATGCTTGGAATAGTAACTTAATTCTGGGGCTTATTTAAATCATTAACTTAGGTAGAGCTAAGAATTAATATTGGTTGATGCGTGGTTTGAGTTCTAGATGTTGTGAGTGAAGCGTTTTTGCTACTCGCCTTCATCAAATCGGTCTTCAATTAGGTGACAAACGGCATCAAGCGCTTGCTGTGAATCGGTGCCTGCGGCTTGGATGGTGATGTGTTGCCCTTGCGCCGACTCCAGCATAAGTAGCCCCATTACACTGTCTGCTGTTGCCGTTTTATCTTCTTCACTATGGATAGTGATGGTTGCATCAAAGCTTTGTGCAAGCTCAACCAATTTTACGGCTGCTCTAGCGTGAAGACCCAAGCGATTTTGGATCAGTACAGTTCGAGTTAATTCCATGGTTAGCCCTGTTGGTGCTTCTCTAGGGAGGCGTGTCTGATTTGAACTTGATGGCCAAGTTGTTCGAAGTATTCACCAATTTTCTGAGTTAGGTAAACCGAGCGGTGTTTACCGCCAGTACAACCAATCGCGACCGTTAGATAACTGCGATTATTCTTCTCTAACATTGGCAACCACTGCTCAACAAAGCCTTGAATTTGCTGCTTGAGTTCAAGAACTTCTGAATGTTTTTCAAGAAAAGAGTGAATGGGTGCATCAAGACCCGTTAATGGTCGCAGTGCGGGTTCCCAGTGAGGATTCGGCAAAAAGCGAACATCAAACACATAGTCAGCATCACTTGGTAGGCCGTATTTGAAACCGAAAGATTGAAAGACAATGATCAGCTCTTGCTTCTCTTTACCTTCAACTTTAAATCGAACCTTTTCGCTCAATTCATAGAGGTTACAGTCACTGCTGTCAATCACAATGCTGGCTTGCTCTGCGAGAGGTGTTAGGAGTGTCTTTTCTAAATCAATCGCTTGCTCAAGAGATAACTTTTCCTGACCGATCGACAAAGGATGGATTCTGCGTGTTTCGCTGTAGCGTTTGAGTAGCGTTTGCTTACTTGCGTCTAGGAACAAAACGTTCACATCAATATCAGTGGCGGCTTCTAGTTGTTCTAGTGTCTCTGTAACTAACTGCGGTTCTTTCGGTAGGTTGCGAATATCAATGCTAACAGCGACGTTTTGATTGATCTCGCGTACCGATTCGACGAAGTCGCTTAGCAGGTTTACTGGAAGATTATCAACACAGTAATACCCCAAGTCTTCAAGGACTCGTAACGCAACACTTTTACCGGCCCCAGATTGGCCACTCACAACGATTAATCGCATGTTATTGCTCGCAAGTTGGCACTTGGATCATGATGTCGTAAAGCTCTTGATCGCTTTGAGCATTACGCAACTTTTTAAGAGTCTGCTTGTCGTTAAGTCGTTCTGCCATACATGAAAGGGTTTTTAGATGTTCCTTGCACTGTTCACTTGGAACAAGCAGGGCAAATAGTAGGTCGACAGGACGATTATCAATCGCATCAAATTCGATTGGGTCTTGGCATTGTAGTAATACAGCTATCGCTTTATCACTGACATTCATACGAGCATGAGGAATAGCGATGCCATTACCAATACCAGTACTGCCCATTTTTTCACGGCTCAACATGCACTCAAACAGTTCTGTTGAATCTTGACCACAGCTTTCTGCAGCGATCTGACTGATGAGCTCAAGGGCTCTTTTTTTGCTTGTGCATTGGACTGCACTTTTGGTGCAGTCCAATGAAAGTACTTCGCTTAATTGCATGTTAGTGACTACTTAGCTTTTCTTTGTGCTTGTTGAGTTGGCGGACGAGTTTATCAACCAATGAATCAATTGCGGCATACATGCTTTCATCAGTTGCTGTCGCATGGATTTCCCCCTGATTTATATGCAGGGTAGCTTCCGCGATTTGATTGATTTTCTCAACTTTTAAAACAACCTGAACGCTATTGATATGATCAAAGAAGCGCTCAAGTTTGTCGAATTTAGTGCGAACATAGTCTTGCATTGAATCGGTAAGATCAACGTGATGGCCTTGAATATTGATTTGCATAGACTTTCCTTTTCAGTTGGTTGCCAGGTTATAACTAAATTAATAGTTAACTAAATAGCTAACTAAATTAGCTTATAGCAGGCGTTTACGCTGACTCGATGGGGCAATGCCCAGAGACTCACGGTATTTCGCTATGGTACGTCTAGCTACCTGAATTCCTTGGTCAGCCAGTAAAGCAGCAATCTTACTGTCACTGAGAGGCTTCGCGGTATTTTCCGCTGCGACAAGCTTCTTAATGAGTGCGCGAATTGCTGTAGATGAACATTCACCGCCATTGTCAGTGCTGACATGGCTTGAGAAAAAGTATTTGAGTTCGAAGATGCCACGTGGCGTGTGCATGAATTTTTGAGTCGTCACACGAGAGATCGTGGATTCGTGCATATCAACGGCTAACGCAACATCATTCAGAACCATTGGCTTCATCGCTTCTTCGCCATGTTCGAAGAAATCACGCTGATGTTCAACAATGCATCGCGCAACTTTGAGTAGCGTCTCATTTCGGCTTTCTAAGCTTTTGATTAGCCATTTTGCTTCTTGCAAATTTGAGCGAATGAATTGGTTGTCTGCGCTGCTGCCCTTGCTACCAAGAGCGGCATATTGCTGATTTACTTTCAGCTTAGGGACACTATCAGGGTTAATGGTGACTAACCACTTTCCAAGATCTTTGAACACCGTTACGTCTGGAACCACATATTCAGTTTCGTCCGGTGTAATCTTACTGCCAGGTCGAGGATCCAGTTGCTGAATCAGTTGCAGAACCTCACGTAGTTCCGCTTCTTTCAGCTTGGTTTCTTTGATGACTAATTTGTAATCGCGGTTACCGAGTTGGTCGATGTGGCTAGTAAGTACTAACTTAGCTTCGTTAAGCCAAGGGGTATCCTGGGGAAAGGTTGCCAGTTGCAGTAACAAGCAATCTTGTAGGTTTACTGAACCGACACCCAGCGGGTCAAACTGCTGAACTCGTTTGCGGACGGCTTCAATCTCATCAAGCTCTACTTCTTCGCTATCGAAGTTTTCAAGGATATCTTCACAAGATACGGTGAGGTAGCCATAGTCATCAATGGCATCAATCAGCGCGAAAGCAATGCTTCGGTCAGTTTCAGAGAATGGTGTTAGGTCGAGTTGCCAAAGTAGGTAATCGTGTAGGCTTTGAGTCGTTTCGCCTTGATAAACAGGCATGTCGTCATCAATCGCAATACCAGTGTTACCTGTGTTTGCGCTGTAGACGTCTTCCCAAGTTGTGTCGATTTCTAGTTCGTTGCCAATTTCTGATTTTTCGATTAAGTCTGAACTATCAGGTAAATCTTGCTCTGTGGCTTCAACTGTTTCTTTCTCGTCACTGCTAGGTTTCTCTTCCGATGTAGGCGTATCTTCATTGCCTTCTTCGACATCGAGTAGTGGATTAGATTCAAGTGCTTCTTGAATCTCTTGCTGCAAATCTAAAGTAGACAATTGCAACAAACGAATCGCTTGCTGCAATTGAGGAGTCATTGCTAACTGTTGGCCTAGCTTAAGTTGTAATGAGGGTTTCATTCAGTGTGACTTACCTAGTTATTATTCTTAGAACTCTCGATACTCTCTATATAATCATAGACGGAATTGTTCGCCTAGATAAACTTGTTTAACTTGTTCGTTATTGAGAACATCTTCAGGAGTACCCTCAGCGATCAGGTGTCCTTGGCTTACGATGTAAGCTTTTTCACACACATCTAATGTTTCACGAACGTTGTGATCGGTAATCAAAACGCCCAAGCCGCGATCGCGTAGGTGAACAATGATTTTCTTGATATCGATAACTGAGATCGGGTCAACACCGGCAAACGGTTCATCCAGCAGAATGAATTGCGGGTTTGCTGCTAGAGCTCGAGCAATCTCCACACGACGACGCTCACCACCTGACAGAGCCATACCATTACTGGTGCGGATATGTTGGATGTGAAACTCTTCTAGAAGGTCTTCCAGCTTATCTTGGCGCTGTTCGTTAGTCATCTCATCACGGGTTTGTAAAACGGCCATGATGTTGTTCTCAACAGACAACTTACGGAAAATCGATGCTTCTTGCGGTAGGTAACCGATACCAAGACGAGAACGACTGTGCATTGGCAAGATACTGATGTCACGGTCGTCAATGCTGATAGTACCTTCATCACGCGCAACCAGGCCAACTATCATATAGAAAGAGGTCGTTTTCCCCGCACCGTTAGGGCCAAGCAGACCAACGATCTGGCCTGACTCTACCTGCAAGCTTACATCGGTAACAACTTTGCGCTTGCTGTAGGTTTTCGCTAGGTTTTTTGCTTTAAGAACAGCCATCGTTACTTATTCACTTCCGTTGGTTGTAAAACCGTTGACACTCGTTTGTTTTCACCACTGTCGGCGACTAATTTTTGAGAGCCGATCTGGTAGGTGATCTTAGAGCCACGAATGATGCTGCCATCTTGAGATAGCATTGCATTCTTAGTCATGATCAATTTGTCGGCAACAAGCTGGTAATGTAAGTCGTCAGCTTCACCGTAGAGTGTCTTCCCGTCGTCAGTCAGTTGAGAGAAGGTCGCTGGCTTACCGAAGCCTTGAATTTCTTCAATCTCACCGTTTACGGCGTTGCGGGTAACAATAACCTTATCGGCATTGATATTGATGCTGCCTTGCTTAAGGTTTACATCACCAAGGAAAGTCACTTGGTTACTTTTCATATCCAATTGCTGGCTGTCTGAGTCAATGTAGACAGGTTGCTCGCTATCCGAAGAAAGGGCATAGACATTAGGCGCCGCAAGGGTCAAAGCGAATAAACTAAGGTGTAAGAGTTTCATATCTACCTTGAACAGAATTAAAGAGGGTTGCATTGTTGGTACCGAAGTTACCTTTCATTGCTTGTCCCTCAGTTTCAAAAAATGTACCGATCATATGGACCGGAGTCTCTGAATAAAAATCTCGGCTAGTCAGCTCAACAACCATTTTATCTGTGGTCATTGTATCGAAGCTGGCTTCTGGCAACAGGTTCTTTGCCACGACGTTGTCATAAAACGTGACAACTTGATTCTCATCCATAATCGCGCGATCAGCGGTGACTTGCCATTCAATCGTGTGCCCTTCTCGGAATACCGAAAGAACCGGGTTTTGAAAGTGCGTATCGCCAACCACTGAGTAGTGCTCTAAATACGTCGATTCAACCTGATAGCTACGAATACCGCTTTCGTCATAGCTAATGTTGTTTAGACTTTTGCCACTAAACGCGGGCAGCTCCAAATTTGGAGCCACTTGTATCGTTGATGTTTGCTCTTTGTCGTACAAGTAATAGGTCGACCAAGAGGCAATAAATATGAGTATTAAATAGATAATACGAGTAAAACTCATATGCTTAAACCTTTATGCACGTCGAGTTCATTTCTTGCTTGTAAAATAAGGTCGCAAACTTCACGTACCGCACCGTGACCACCGTTAATGGTTGTCACGTAATTTGCACGCTTTGCAAGTAGTGGATGACCATCTGCAACACATACTTTCAAGCCAACTTTTTCCATCACAGGCCAGTCGATCAGATCGTCTCCGATGTAGCCCGTATTTTCAGGATTTACAGAAAGCTTATCGCAAATATCTTGATATGCCTTAACTTTATCATCCTGACCTTGGTAAATAAGCTTAATACCGAGAGCGGTCATTCGATTCTCAACAATTTGAGATTTACGGCCAGTGATGATCGCGATTTCGATACCAGCGTTCATCAGTGACTTAATGCCATAGCCATCACGAGTGTGGAAGGTTTTCAGTTCTTCACCGTTGTTGCCCATGTAGATGCGACCATCTGAGAACACGCCATCGACATCGCAAATAAGCAATTTGATCTCTTTTGCTACGGCAAACACTTCTGAATCTACCGTGCCGTATAGAGTTTCGACTGTCTGTGTCATTACATTACTCCTGCTTTCAGTAAGTCATGCATGTTTAACGCTCCGACTAGTTTGCCTTCATGGCACAACATTAGGCCATTGATGCTCTTAGCTTGCATCAAGTTCAAACCCTCAACTGCGAGCATGTTTGGTTCCGCTACCGTCGGATTTAGCGTCATCACGTCGCCGATCTGCGTGTCATGGATATCGATACGCTTGTCTAGGATACGGCGCAAATCACCATCAGTAAAAATACCGGTCATTAGACCGTCTTCACCCACGATAGCCGTCATCCCCAAGCCTTTTTGAGATATCTCCAAAAGAGCGTCTCGTACCAATGCTTCCGGAGCTACCACTGGGAGTGCATCGCCCGTATGCATGATATCTTCAAGCTTCAATAATAGTTGTCGACCCAAAGCGCCGCCAGGGTGGGACAAAGCAAAATCTTGCGCAGTAAAGCCTCTGGCCTGTAACAGTGCGACGGCTAATGCATCACCCATCACCAAGGTTGCCGTTGTACTGGTTGTTGGTGCAAGCCCTAATGGACACGCTTCTTCTGGCACTGATATTTGTAAATGAATATCAGACAAAGTCGCCATATTTGATGCTGGCTTACCTGTCATGCTGATAATCTTGATGTTCAAACGCTTCAATACCGGGAACAAGCTTAGGATTTCACCTGATTCGCCAGAGTTGGATATTGCTATCACAACATCGCCAGCCCCGATCATTCCTAAGTCACCGTGCGCAGCCTCCCCGGGGTGTACGAAGAAAGCGGATGTCCCAGTACTTGCTAGTGTTGCTGCTATTTTTTTGCCGATGTGGCCAGATTTTCCCATGCCCATCACAACCACTTTTCCTTTGTTGTTCAGGATAAGGTCACAAGCTTTGCAAAAGTCATCATTAAAATATTGGTCCAATTGAGTAAGACCTGCAACTTCGGTTTCCAAAACTTGCTTTGCAACACTGCGATAATCGAATGACTGAGACATTAAATACTCCAAGTACGGGAAGTTAAATCAATAATTAAGCTGACATGTTCATAAGTAGGTAAGCTTGGTAGGCCACGAATGTCACAATTAACACACCGCCTTCAATACGATTCACACTACGTGATTTACCTAGCGCCATGACGACAAGCAGTAGCGATACGCCTAGCATTACCCAGAAATCACGACCCATCGCAAACTCGCTCAAGACTGAAGGGTTGAGGATGCCAGGGATACCCATAACAGCAAGGATGTTGAATACGTTCGAGCCAATGATATTACCCACGGCCATATCATCCTCACCCTTCATTACGCCAGCAAGTGATGCTGCTAGCTCAGGCAGGCTTGTACCAACGGCAATAATGGTTAAACCAATCACAAGGTCGCTCATGCCAAAGAACTTCGCGATAACAACGGCGTTATCAACCAACATGTTGGCAGCTAGAGGCAGAATAATCAGACCAACTACCACCCACATTGCGGCTTTAGGGTTGCTCACGCCTTCAGGAACTTCAGATTCTTGTTCTTCAAGGAAGGCATCGCCGTTCTTTTTCTCACTGCGGCTGATTTGCAGCATCGCGAACAAGAATGCGGCAAAAAGAACAAACAACAATACGCCTTCGTAGAACCCTAAATGGTTGTCCCACAGCAAAGCGCCCGCTAGTAGAGTGACACCAATCATCAATGGTAGTTCACGGCGAATCACACCAGAGCTAATTGATAGCGGTTTGATAAGCGCTGTAATACCCAAAATCAGTGCGATGTTGGCGATGTTTGAACCGAGAACGTTACCTACAGCCGTATCTGTTTTTCCATCAAGAGCAGCTGTTGCTGAAACCATCATTTCAGGAGCCGAAGACCCCATTGCTAGAATCGTCATACCGATAACTAATGGTGAGATACCAAAGTTGCGAGCAAGAGCAGCGGCGCCGTAAACCAGCTTATCTGCACTCCACACCAAAAAACCTAGACCGATAATAAGAAACGCAATCGCTTCAAGCATGATGATTCCTAAAAAATTAATAAAAAACGGAGAATTAACCGCTAATTTTGACCTGTTGCTAGATAAAAGGGAAGTCACTCGGCAAATTAATTACCAGTTAGCAGGCAAGAAAGAGAGCTCAATAGATAATTTTCTAATGCTTTCAAATCCCTGCATAGATTCCTGTTTAATATGAATTAATTGAACAGTGCTTTTAATTCTAAAGTAGACTCATTATTATTGCAGCCATAATTGGCGTATTTTAAAGCAAGGAAACAACAAAAATATGTTGAACACTGAGCTTGTGAAAGTTAAGAACCTCAGCTTCTCACGCGGTGAGCGCGTTATCTTTGATGACATCAGTTTAGAGGTGCCTCAAGGCAAAATAACCGCAATCATGGGCCCGTCAGGGATCGGTAAAACGACCTTGCTGCGTTTGATTGGCGGACAATTACCGCCAGATGAGGGCGAAATTTGGTTTGATGGCGACAATATCCCTGCATTATCACGTCGTAAGCTATATCAAGCCCGCAAGAAAATGAGCATGCTTTTCCAATCGGGTGCACTTTTTACTGATCTTAATGTCTTTGATAATGTGGCGTTTCCGCTGCGAGAGCACACTGAACTTAATGAAAAATTCATTCGTACCATCGTATTACTTAAGCTTGAAGCGGTAGGGTTACGAGGTGCTGCGCAATTGATGCCGAGTGAATTGTCTGGTGGGATGGCGAGACGTGCCGCGTTGGCTCGTGCGATCGCATTGGATCCAGAACTCATCATGTACGATGAACCATTTGTTGGCCAAGACCCGATAACTATGGGCGTCTTAGTTGAGCTGATCCGCAATCTCAATCAAGCTTTGGGCTTAACCTCTATTGTCGTTTCTCACGATGTGCCTGAGGTGATGAGTATTGCCGATTGGGTTTATCTGATGGCTGATGGAAAAATCATTGCTGCTGGTGCGCCTGATGAGTTGTACAACAACAGTGATCCGAGAGTGCAGCAATTTTTGCAAGGTGACGCGGATGGCCCTGTGCCGTTTAGATTTCCTGCGAAGAGCTTAAAAGAGGATTTGTTTTAATATGATTGTTAAAGCTATTGCGGGTGTCGGTAAGCGAACACTTGCGATCTGTGAGTCATTTGGTCGAGCAAGCCTGATGTTATTTGGGGCTTTGTTTGGCATCCCGAGACTAAAGAATTTCCCTTTATTCGTTAAACAACTTTATAGCGTTGGTGTTCAGTCATTAGCTATCATTTTAGTTTCGGGTTTGTTTATTGGCATGGTGCTCAGCCTGCAAGGCTATGTCGTGTTAATCGACTACGGTGCTGAAGGTAACCTTGGTCAAATGGTCGCGCTTTCACTGTTACGTGAGTTGGGCCCAGTGGTGACTGCGTTATTGTTTGCAGGCCGCGCAGGTTCAGCATTAACGGCTGAGATCGGCTTAATGAAAGCAACCGAACAGATCTCTAGCCTTGAAATGATGGCCGTCGATCCTCTCAAACGCATTATTGCGCCACGCCTTTGGGCCGGGCTTATCTCAATGCCACTGCTCGCTATGATCTTTATGGCGGTCGGGATTTGGGGGGCTCAGTTAGTTGGTGTTGATTGGAAGGGCATTGACCACGGCAGTTTCTGGTCAGCGATGCAGTCTTCCGTTGAGCTAGGTCGAGATATTGGTAACAGCACGATCAAATGTATGGTCTTTGCTATCACAGTAACTTGGATCGCACTTTTTAATGGTTATGATGCGGTACCGACCTCAGAAGGTATTAGTCAGGCAACCACACGCACTGTAGTGCACTCTTCTCTAGCGGTATTAGGGCTAGATTTTGTTCTTACCGCATTGATGTTTGGGAATTAATCATGCAACAAACTCGAAAATTAGAATTATGGGTCGGCACCTTTGTTATTGTCGGAATTTGCGCAATCTTAATCATGATCTTTCAAGTCGCTGACGTAAAAGGCTTAGGTTCGAACCATACTTACAATCTAAAAGCGACCTTTGACAACATTGGTAGCCTAAAAGTTCGCTCTCCAGTGAAGGTGGGTGGCGTCGTTGTCGGTCGAGTTAAAAGTATTGAGCTTGATACCGAGAGTTACCTTCCTGTCGTTGAATTATCTATTGATGCGAAGTACTCACAATTTCCAGATACCTCTAGTGCTCAAATCTTAACGTCTGGCTTAATCGGTGAGCAGTACATTAGTCTGGTTCCTGGCTTCATTTTTGATGATGAAGAGATGTTGGTTGATGGTGATTCTATTGAAGACACCAAGTCAGCATTAGTACTAGAAGATTTGATTGGCCAAGTGCTGTATAGCGTTGGTGGCTCTGATGACAGCGAAGCTAAGGAGTAAGATGATGTTGAAAACTATTAGTCATTTAAAAGATATTAGTCATTTAAAAGATATCGGTTACTTGAAATCAATGTTTATGGTAGCAATGGCTTCACTTATTTCTGCTCAAGTTTTTGCTGCAGAATCGATTGATCGCACTCAGCCTTATCAGATGATGACGCAAGTTGCTGAAGTGGCATTTGATCGTTTAAAGAGTGAGCAAGAGAATATCCAGCAAGATCCTGAGTTATTGAAGGTCATTGTGGAAGAAGAGTTGATGCCCTATGTTAATGCTCAATATGCGGCTCTTAAACTGCTAGGTCCAAACTTGAAAGGCGCGGATAGAAAAGACGTAGGCGTGTTTATCGATGCGTTCCGTAAATACCTTGTATCTTCTTACGCTCAAGTACTGACTCAGTACACAGATCAGACGATTGAATTTGGTCCAGAACCAAAAATCAAAGCAGATAGCCGTATTACCAGTATTAAGGTTAGTATCATAGATACGCCGCGACCAAACATTAAGCTTGAATTTAAGCTACGCAAAGACAAGAAGTCGGGCGAGTGGAAGGCGTTTGATATGGTTGCTGAAGGTATTAGCCTATTATCGAGCAAGCAATCAGAGTGGAATACTAAAATTCGTCAAGAAGGCATTTTACAAGTTGCCGATGAATTAGAGAAACTTGCAGCACAACCGATTCGTTTTGAGAGTAATAAATAATGAGCCACTCTCAATGGCAAGCACTAAGCTCTAAAGAGTATCAGCTGCTCGGTGATATAGACCGAGACAGTGTCCCTGCAATCTGGCGTATATTGGAAAAGTGGCAAACGACGGAATCGAGCGTTGAAATTGACCTTAGCCATATAAATCGAGTCGATTCAGCAGGAATGGTGATGCTAATTCACTTATTAGAGCATGCAAAAAATCAAAACTGTCATATAATGCTCAGTTTCGTGCCAGAACAATTACGAACGTTGTTCCAATTGAGCAATATCCAGCCAATGATGGCAGAACACATAAAAAATTAGGCAGGAGCTATTTGTGGACAGCACAAAAGTACAAGAATTATTAGCAGCGGCACTGAACCTTCAGGAGATTTTCGTGAAGGGTGAAGGCAGTCATTACGAAGTTGTTGCGGTTGATGCATGTTTTGACGGCATGAATCGAGTTAAGAAGCAGCAACTAATCTACGGCCCACTAATGGAATACATTCAACGCAATGACATCCATGCTCTTTCTATTAAGGCTTTCACGCCAGAAGAGTGGGAACGTGATAAGAAACTGATGTCACTTTAAGGTTTATGATGGAAAAGTTTCGAGTTATTGGATCGGATAAGCCGTTAAGCGGTGAAGTGACGATCTCAGGCGCAAAAAATGCAGCGCTACCTATTTTATTCGCCTCAATCCTTGCTGAAGAGCCGGTTGAAGTGAGTAATGTTCCTCACCTACGTGACATCGATACTACGATGGAACTACTTAAGCGTTTAGGCGCAAAAGTATCACGTAACGGTAGTGTTCATGTTGATGGCAGCGAGATTAATGAATTTTGTGCGCCTTATGATTTAGTAAAAACAATGCGTGCTTCTATTTGGGCTTTAGGTCCTCTAGTCGCTCGTTTTGGTGAAGGCCAAGTGTCACTTCCTGGTGGTTGTGCAATTGGCGCTCGACCTGTTGATTTACATATCCATGGCCTAGAGCAACTAGGTGCGACCATTAAGTTGGAAGATGGTTATGTAAAAGCAAGTGTTGACGGCCGTTTGAAAGGCGCGCACATCGTGATGGATAAAGTAAGTGTGGGTGCCACCATTACTATCATGTGTGCAGCAACGCTAGCGGAAGGTACAACTGTATTAGATAACTCAGCGCGTGAGCCTGAGATTGTTGATACGGCTGATTTCCTAAACAAACTAGGTGCTAAGATTTCTGGCGCAGGTACAGACACGATTACTATCGAAGGCGTTGAACGTCTTGGTGGTGGTCATCACTCTGTGGTTGCTGACCGTATCGAAACGGGTACGTTCCTTGTTGCTGCTGCTGTTTCTGGCGGTAAAGTGGTTTGTCGCAACACCAACGCTCATCTTCTTGAAGCTGCATTAGCGAAGCTTGAAGAAGCGGGTGCGAAGGTTGAAACGGGCGAAGACTGGATCAGCCTTGATATGACAGATCGTGAGCTGAAAGCGGTGAAAATCGTAACAGCACCTCACCCAGGTTTCCCTACCGACATGCAAGCACAGTTTACTCTGCTCAACATGATGGCGAAGGGCAGTGGTGTTATCACTGAGACTATCTTTGAAAACCGATTTATGCACATTCCTGAGTTACAGCGAATGGGTGCAAAAGCAGAAATCGAAGGCAACACGGCTATCTGTGGTGAAACTGAGAAGTTAAGCGGCGCTCAAGTAATGGCAACGGATCTTCGTGCATCTGCGAGTCTAGTTATTGCTGGCTGTATTGCCCAAGGCGAAACTATCGTTGACCGTATTTATCACATCGATCGTGGCTACGATAAGATTGAAGATAAACTTTCAGCTTTAGGCGCAAACATTACACGATTTAGCGAGTCGAACTAACTTAGGTTAGTGGATTCATGAATCAGTAAGATGAAAACATAAAAGTCGGAACCTTGGTTTCGGCTTTTTTATAGTTGTATTTACCGCAAGTGAATCTATTGCCTATTTTGTGTGAATAGATGAATCAACTTGGCGGTTGTGAGGAGCAAAATGATAGCAATATTACGTATTTTCGCAGTGGCGATATTTGCGATTCTTATGTTTGTATTTGGTTGTGGCTATTGTCTATTAAGCCCACGTAACCCGAAACACGTATTTACCTTTGGCCGTTATTTCGGTCGCATGTCGAAAATCTTTGGCATGAAGTTAGAGCTTCGCATCCCGGAAGATGCTTACTCTCGTGGCCAACATGTTTATGTTGCAAATCACCAAAACAGCTGGGATCTATTTACGATTTCATCAGCGGTAACACCTAAAGTTGTGACAGTAGGTAAGAAAAGCCTAGCGTGGATGCCTCTTTTTGGTCAGTTGTACTGGTTGACGGGTAATATCCTAATTGACCGAGCTAACCGCAGCAAAGCGGTAGGTACGATCGATCAAGTGGTTACTAGTCTAAAAGAGAGTGATGTTTCGGTTTGGATGTTCCCTGAGGGGACTCGTTCTCGTGGTCGTGGTTTGTTGCCATTCAAAACGGGTGCTTTCCATGCTGCGATTGGCGCTGGCTTACCTATTATCCCTATCGTGTGCAGCTCAACAGGTAGCGTGAAGCTGAACCGTTGGAATAATGGTCATGTGATTGTTGAAATGTTGCCACCAATCAGCACTGAAGATTACGATAAGTCTAATGTTCGTCAACTGGCTAACTTAGCCCGTGAGCAGATGGCTGCTAAGCTTGAAGAGTTAGACAAAGAAGTGGTTGAGCTTAATAAGAAGTAATCATCTAAGTGAAACGATGAACAATAAAAAAGGTTGCCAATTGGGCAACCTTTTTTGTATCTGATAAACGCTCAGCTTTATGTCTGCTCATTTACTAGAAACCGTTTATTCTAGAGGTAAAAACCTATTTGCGAACCGCAATAGCTTCGATCTCGATACCTACATCTTTTGGTAGACGAGCTACTTCAACACATGAACGTGCAGGGTAGTTTGCAACACCGTGCTCATCAAAGAACTTACCGTAAACTTCGTTTACTGTGCCGAAGTCGTTTAGGTCTTTAACGAATACCGTTAGTTTTACGATGTCTTTTACAGTCAGGCCAGAAGCTTCAACAACCGCTTGAACGTTGTCTAGAGATTGGCGAGCTTGCTCTGCGATATCAGCAGATACTTCACCAGTTGCTGGGTTTACTGGGATTTGACCAGAAGTCAGAACCATATTGCCAAGGTCAACACCTTGTACGTATGGGCCGATTGCAGCTGGAGCAGATTCTGTGTGAAGTACTTTAGTCATTGGTTATTCCGTCAGTTATTGGATAAAAAGCAATTTTTAGTGTGCCTTCAAACTCAGGATAGGTAAAGAGCAAAATACCCCGCACAGGCGAGGTATTGAATAGTTTTTGCGTTCGATCGGCGTTGCCGTATGACGTTATCTTTCTGTCACGATCTCACGAGAGAATACTTTTTCGCAGTACTTACACTTCAATCGAATATCTTCTTTCTTTTCAAAGATCTTAAAGCTGCTTTCTACGGGCTCATTGTGAGTAATACAGTTGGTGTTTGGACACTCAAACACATCATTGATTTGCTCAGGAAGTTCTAGTGGTAGCTTCTTAACCACTTCGTAATCTTCGATTTGGTTTACCGTTGCGTGAGGTGCGTAAAGTGCTAACTTGCTCGCCTGTTCTTCAGTGATAAAAACATTCTCTATCTTGAGTAAGTCTTTGCCGCCTAGAGCAGAAGATGGCAGGTTTAGGCCAATCGTTACTCGCTGATTTGAGTTATGCATGTCGAACAGTTTGAGTACCTTGATCCCGATGTTGGCTGGGATATGGTCGATAACCGTTCCGTTCTTGATTGCTTCAACTTTTAATTGAGTCTCTTTAGACATGATATCTCTCCTCTACAGCGTTTCGTTAAGAACAAGGGCTAGCAGTGCTTCACGTGCGTAAACACCGTTCTCTGCTTGCTGGAAGTAGTAAGCGTAAGGTGTTTTATCGACATCGACAGTAATTTCATCAACACGAGGAAGAGGGTGAAGAACCTTTAGGTTATCACGTGCATTTTCCAGCATCGGAGCAGTCAGGATGTACGCTGATTTGATGTGCGCGTATTCCGATTCATCGAAGCGCTCTTTTTGAACTCGAGTCATGTACAAGACATCAAGCTCTGGAATGACATCTTCCATGTCTGTCAGCAGTTGATACTTGATACCCGCTTCATCAAGTTCTTCGCAAATGTAGTCTGGCATCGCCAGTGCTTCAGGTGCCACGAAATAGAAACAGATGTTATCGAACTTCGCTAGCGCTTGAGTCAACGAGTGAACCGTACGGCCGTACTTAAGGTCACCAACGAATGCAACGTTGAGGTTGTCTAGGCGACCTTGTGTCTCAGCGATAGAGAATAGGTCTAATAGCGTTTGTGTCGGGTGTTGGTTTGCGCCGTCACCTGCGTTAATAACCGGTACACCGTTAGAAAACTCAGAAGCCAGACGCGCAGCACCTTCTTGAGGATGACGCATTACGTAAGCATCAACGTATGAAGAGATAACCTGTACCGAGTCTGCTAGCGTTTCGCCTTTCTTCGCCAGTGAGGTGTTACCACCACTGTCGAAACCAATCACATCACCACCGATGCGTTGAATAGCCGTTTCAAAAGAGAGACGAGTTCGCGTTGAAGGTTCGAAGAAGCAGCTGGCAACAACTTTGTTCTTGATGAGTTCTGGGTTTGGTTCAGCCTTTAGCTGACCTGCCGTTTGAACAATTAATTCTAGCTCTTCACGAGAAAGCTCTGGAATTGAGATGATGTGCTTTTGATAGAGCGAATTCGCCATGATCTTCTTCCCCACAATAATGTATTGGCCATAAAAAAGCCCCCCATAATGGGAGGCTTTAAAAAAGTGCTGAAAAGCAGAATAGACGGCCTGGCAAGCATGCTAGCTTGCGAGCAATATTTGGTGTTTTCACAATTTTATTATGTGTTTTCACAATATCATTATGCTTTATCACAACATTGCTTGGCGTCATTTTCACTACTCTCAGACAAATTGCCGAGAATTATACGCTTTCAATTTGTGAGCGCAAGCGATTACATCAAGCTTTTGTTTACTTTCAGTATTCGCTATTGGCCCAGAGTCGCAACCATTACCGCTTTGATGGTATGCATGCGATTCTCTGCTTCATCAAATACAATTGAGTAATCCGATTCAAAGACTTCGTCAGTGACTTCTAAGCCGTTCATTCCATATTTGTCGGCAACTTGCTGGCCGATCACGGTTTCATTGTTGTGGAAAGCGGGCAGGCAATGCATGAATTTCACTTGAGGGTTACCTGTGAGCTTAATGACATCCATATTCACTTGGTAAGGTGTCATTACAGCAACACGTTCGTCCCAAGCTTCTGGCGCTTCACCCATAGAAACCCAAACATCGGTATAAAGGAAATCACAGCCTTTCACACCTTCGGCAACGTCTTCTGTCAGCGTGATTTTTGCACCTGTACTTTGCGCGATAGCTTGGCACTCTTCGACAAGGTGCTCTTCTGGCCAAAATGCTTTTGGCGCGACAAGGCGAATATCCATACCCATTTTAGCTGCACCCACTAACAGAGAATTACCCATGTTGTTACGTGCATCACCTAGGTAAGCAAAACTGATTTGATGTAGATGTTTACCACGACCATGCTCAAGCATAGTGAGGAAATCAGCCAAGATCTGAGTAGGGTGGAACTCATCGGTTAAGCCATTCCAAACCGGTACACCGGCATAAGCGCCTAGGTCTTCGACAATGCTTTGGCCAAACCCTCGGTATTCAATGCCATCGTACATGCGACCTAATACACGCGCCGTATCTTTCATTGATTCTTTCTGACCAATCTGAGAACCAGAAGGGCCTAAATAAGAGACTTGAGCACCTTGATCAAAAGCAGCTACCTCAAAAGCACATCGAGTTCGAGTGGATGCTTTTTCAAAGATCAAAGCGATGTTTTTACCGTTAAGCTTTTTCTGCTCTGTACCTGCATACTTAGCTTTTTTAAGGTCGGCAGACAGGTCGAGTAAAAACTGAATCTCTTTAGGAGTAAAGTCGAGAAGTTTTAGAAAGTTACGATTGCGAAGATTAAAGGCCATCTCTCGCTCCTTGCGTATATAGGATCAATGAAGAACTCAGTTAAACATAAAGATGCTATATTTGTGAATATTTATTTTATTAATTTAATAAAAAAGGCCAGTACAATGGTACTGGCCTAGATAAGTTAGTGTGTTTGCTTTATTGAGTTTTGTGGCTTAGATACCGTCTCTTTCGATAGGACAACTCATACAGCGAGCGCCACCTCGGCCACGACCTAGCTCATTGCCCGGAATCGTCAGAACTTCGATGCCTGCTTTGTCGTATTTTTCATTGGTGTAAACATTACGCTCATAGCCGATAACCGTACCCGGTTTCACCGTCAGTACGTTGTTAGCGTCATTCCACTGCTCACGTTCAGCTTCGTAGTTATCACCACCGGTTGTGATGATCTTCAGTTGATCGAGGTCCAGTGCGCCTTCAATCGCTGTTAGGTAGTTTTCAGCTTTCTCTACTCGCATTTCGCCATTTTCTTTCGGCGTTAAGCGCCAAGTATCTAGGTCTTTACGAACGATCTCTGGATAGACTGAGAATGTGTCGATATCCATGTGCGTCATTACTGTATCAAGGTGCATACAAGAGCGGTGCTTCGGTAAATCAATCGCAATCACTTCTTTAGCTTGACCAGATTTGAATAAACTAGCGGCTAGGTTTTCAACACCTTGTGGCTTAGTACGCTCTGAAATACCGATAAGCACTGCACCTTTACCGATAACCAGAACATCTCCACCTTCAATATTCGCATTGTCATAGTGAAGATCTTCATCACCGAAGTGCTTAATGAAATCTTGGCCTGCGAATACAGGGTGCCAGCGGTAAATTGCTCGCAAGTGATTCGTTTCTCGTTGACGGGCAGGCATCATCATCGGGTTAAGAGAGACACCTCCATAAACCCAACAAGAAGTATCGCGGGTAAATAGATGGTTGGGTAGCGGCTCAATAACGAAATCAAGCGGGCGGTGCATCTTCGGTAGCATTGAAGAAGATTTAATAGGAAGTTCAGAGTAGGCTAAACCACCCAGTAGGATCGTGGCTAAGTGCTCGTTGTCCATTTGAGCAAGGTATTCTCTTAAATCACGTGCGAATGTAGGGCCGTAACGGAAATCAGAGATTTGAGTAGTCAGTAGCCACTCACGAGCTTGAGCCACAGCGAGTGTCTCAACCAGTAGGTCATGCAGTAATAACACTTCAACGTCTTGGTTGCGAAGTGTCGTCGCAAAGGCATCGTGTTCTTCACCTGCGGCTTCTACTGCAAGTACATCATCAAAGAGTAACTCATGACAGTTAGAAGGGGTGAGGTG
The DNA here is from genome assembly GCF_963894355.1 of Vibrio sp. SBT000027. Classification (NCBI taxonomy): domain Bacteria; kingdom Pseudomonadati; phylum Pseudomonadota; class Gammaproteobacteria; order Vibrionales; family Vibrionaceae; genus Vibrio; species Vibrio sp. SBT000027. Next base: position 242,527 of record NZ_CAWQGD010000003.1, read on the forward strand.
GGTGAGTGCCCTTTCAGGTCGATTTAGGAGAACTCGTCTTAATTGACCGACTTCGGAGCCAACGTACAGCTTACTCATTTTGCATCCTTACTATTAATCCAGCGTCTATTTATGACAAGCTTGTTCGTAATATGCAAGTTTTGAAAATTGCGTAAAGGTTGTGTTATTTCTCAATTATTGGATTTTAATGCTAATTAATTAAAAATTAGTGATATTAAAATCCAATTGAAAGACTCAATGCTAGAACAAACTTTTTGCGGTTCTATGCTCAAATTTCAGTAATTCGATAATCCATTTTGCTTGGTGAACATGATTTTTCATTCAAAATTTATGCAATTATCCACTCTAAAATGAGATCTTATGCACCAATGAAGTGATCGTCAGTATGCATTTGATATGACTAACCACTCAGTTTTAGAGAAGTAAGACGAAAAGTAGCAATAAAAATGAAATGCTAAAACACACGATAGTTAATAATATGTTGAAAATTTGTTTCTGTGATTTTGATTTCACTTTTTAATTGATATCCCCTCTGTTATCTAGCGATAAACTTACTCTTCTATCCCTGATCTAGGTGGCTTTTCTAGGCGATCCATGCCATATTTCGTGGCAATCAAATTTGATCTTTTCATAGTCAACACTCTGGAGCAGACACATGTCTCACGAAGATGAATATCTATCAGTAGCGGAATTAATTGAATTTCAAAAAGGAGAGACTCGCGACATCATTGAAGCACTAATCGAAGATGGTAGCGATCCTGAAGCTCTATACGATATCGAGCATCACCTTTTTGCTGAAGATTTCGCAGTACTTGAGAAAGCCGTTGTTGAAGCATTCAAAATGGGCTTTGAAGTGCTTGAAGCTGAAGAGACAGAAGACGAAGATGGCAACAAGCTACTTTGTTGTGATGCAACGATGCAGTGTACTCTGAACGCAGAAGCGATTGATGAGCAAGTTGAGAAGCTTGTAAATCTTGCAGAGAAGTTTGACATTATCTACGACGGTTGGGGCACTTACTACGAAGGTGAAGATGCTATCTACCCTGACGAAGATGATGAAGACGAAGAGTAATTTCTTCCCAGTTTTAAAGAATGCCAGCCTTGAGCTGGCATTTTTTTATCCTCAGAAAAATAAATGTCTTTATATGCATTCATTCATTATAATGCGGTCAAAATTGATCTAGCTCAAGGAATGCTATGCGATTACCTCTCGATGGTCTTTGGCAAATATCGCCACTAACGGATCTCTCTATTCCACAAGATGACATTACTTTTCCGGCTCCGTTAAGTTCAAAGCTTCCTGATAGCTTGAGTGAAAGTGAAATCGCAGAGCAAGAGTGGCACCTGATGCATGACATCGAAGTGGATGATGCGATGTTGGCGTGCCCGTTTGTTGAGTTAGTAATGGCAGGTGTTGATTACTTTGCGGAAGTTCGACTCAATGGTGTGGCTGTGTTTGATTGTGATGGCAGCCAAGTCGAATATCGTAAAGATATTCGACCTTACATGCAGTCTGGTCGCAACCGTTTTGAGGTCCTTTTCCTTGAAGAAGAGGAGAGCCTGTTGCTTGAAGAGGATATGGATGAGTCAGTCTCTTCACCGGCTGTCGCTAAATCGGATTCTCGTATCGGAATCTGGCAAGCGCCATATCTGCAGTTCGTTCGTCACGTCAAGCTTGAGCAAGTTGTGACAGAGCAGATCTGGCATTACGGTGGTGGTTGTGAGTTCAAAGTGGATGTTATCTATCAAACGCTAAAGCCGGGGCTAATATCGGCATCAATCAAGTTTAATGGTATGACATTGGTGATGCCGATAGATGTGCGAGCAGAACATACGGGTGTTGTTTTCCAGGTTGAGGCACCGATCATTTTTGATATTGAGAATCCTAACCCTAAACATTTATACTCGTTAGAAGTGGTACTTGATGGGCAGGAAGAGAGCTCTTTTGTCGCCTTGAATCCAGCTTCTTGCGTCAGTAATTTTTTGCGTAGTTAGCGGTTATTCAATTAGCCCGTTACGTAAGGAATCAATTCGCTCACTTGCTTGTCATCTGATGAACTGCCGACGCTAACCCTATTTCAAAACACATTATAGCGTTTTGGCCATGACAACCTCACAAGCGTCATGGCCTGTTTCTCCCCAAGCTGAATCAAGGTGTTCAAAGCCCAATTTTTCGTAAAGTTTAACGGCGGCATTAAGGCATTCGGTCGTTTCTAGATACATATGTTGATAACCCAGTTCCTTAGCTTTCTCCATCGACATATTAACCAACCTCTTCGCTAAGCCTCTGCCTCTTGTTTCTGGCAAGAAGTACATCTTTTGCAGTTCACAGACCTCTGGCATACCTGCCAATGGTGCAAATCCACCACCACCGACAACCTTTCCATCAAGTTCAATCACCCAATACTGAGATCTTTCATTGTTATAAACACTGAACATGTCTTCTAAGGTGGGATCTGCCACACCATAACCTTTATCTTCGGTTAGCCCATTCTCATAAGAGACTTGGCGAATTATATTGGCCACTACGGTGTTGTCTTGCTGTTGCAGGGGACGAACCACCACACCGCTTGAAGCGTGGCTTTGTTGCAGTGCTTTAAGGTAGTGCTTAATTCCCCCCGAAACTTGTTGAGTTTCCGCTTCCGTTAAACGCTCAAGTACCGAGTCATAAAACTGATTCTGTTGACTGTGAAGCTGGGCAAGAGTGTTTATCCCTTGCTCTGTTACTGAAGCAACAACACTGCGCTTATCGCTGGGATGTGGCGAGGTTTGGATTAACGAGTTCTTCGCTAGATTATTGACTGCTCTACTGGCGTTGGACTTATCAATATTGAGCTTATCCGCTAATTGATTCACGGTTAATGGCTGCTGCTCTAGTTCGATAAGCGTATGCGCTTGAATCGGAGGTAGGGCAATATCACCACAATCTTTGTCGAGCATTCCAAGCTGTCGAACGAGCTGACGTGATAATTCTCTAAGTTGTGCTGAAGTCATGTTGCCTCTCAATATAGTTGCGATGTACAACTACAATTTAATTGCGTACCGCAACTATGTCAACAATAAACTCTCTAGGTTAAGCGTGTTGGTGCAAACAAAATTGTGGCTGTGTTGTTTGGCTTTCTGCTTTTCGTAGCCAAACTTTCTCATGGAAGTAGTAAGCCACGGTATTCAAAGCGGGTTCTAACGTTGCCATCACACCACCAACAAAGGCATCGCCAGTCAATAAGTAGACAACGGTAAAGGCAACACTAAAGTGGATAGTAGCGAAGCTTGCTGTTTTTAATTTAGTCATCCACTGACGAGCTTTAAGCGCTGGAACTTGAGCCCAAGCCTTTTCATGAAAATAGAAGGCCACAGTATTCACAGAGGGCTCAATCATGGCAATTAAGCTGCCAATTAAGATGTCGCCTGTGAGTACGTAAGCGACACTAAATGCGATAGTAAAATGTAATGCGGCAAAGGTTAGTGTCTTTTTCATGATAATTACTCAATCGTTGTGTTGTTTCGATAGGTCTATTATTGATAATTATTATCATTAGTTAAAATGGGTTTTAGGGATTAATTCGATAGATGAAACCTATCAAAGGATTCTAGGGGTAAAATAATCTCTGGTTGAATGTAACTGTATAGTGATAAATATCTTAGTAAGGCTTATTCAACTCCTTGTTATCATTTGCAAAAACTATGATAACTCCCTTTGATTTATCCATTCAGGTTATTGATTAGCACGGCGTGTTTCTATAGCGTGCAATCTCTCAATGCGCACCAAGATGCGCATGGTTTAATGATGAACGTCAGATGGAGTTAAAATGGAAAACAAAGAGTTGGAAACTAAGGTTCTCTTTAGTGGAAAAGGGAAAGAGTATTTTGGAATATGGATTGTTAACATTCTACTATCAGTGATCACGCTCGGTATTTATTCGGCTTGGGCGAAAGTTCGAAATAAACGTTACTTTTATGGGAATACATTTATTGGTAGTGATAGCTTTGAATATCATGGTAAGCCCATGCAAATATTGAAAGGGCGAATCATTGCGTTGATTTGTGTAGTCGCTTGGGGAATCAGTAATCAATTTGCTCCTCAGGTTGCATTGGTTTTATTACTGGTATTTTTTGCATTGTTACCATTGTTATCTCGCAGTAATGCTCGTTTTGATTCTGCAATGACAAGCTTTCGAAATGTTCACTTCTCTTTCCATGGTACTGTTTCCGGAGCCTACTGGGCAATTCTTGGGCGTGGTCTTGTTGTGGGTGTCGGCGTATTTACGGCAATCATGGCAATAATATTTACGATGCAAATGAACATGATTGCTGGTGGCATCGCCATTTTAATATCCATACCTTCTTATGTTTATTTACAATCCTGGCTACTTGCCGGTATCGCCAATTATTTTTCTAATGGCTATCGCTATGGCGATCGTCAGTTTAAAGCATCTTACCAAGATGGCTTTTATTTCAAAGTATACTTAACCAGTATGATTGCATGGCTGGTTGTCTCTATTGTTGCCGTCTTGGCTCTCTTCAGTGCCGTTGGCTTCAACATGATCAGCAACCCTGAGTCGTTATCCGAAATCGCTAACAACGGAAGTTTGACTTCAATGATGGTTGCTTATTACTTTGCTTTCATTGTTATGAGTATTGCGATTGCTGCTTACATTCAAGTAAAAATTAGAAATTACACCTTTTCTGAATTAGTGCTTGAAGGAAAAGAAAATGAGGCCGATTCAACGTTAAGTTTTGCTTCGACATTAACGATAAAAAGCTACATGTTTTTAGTATTAACTAACTTCTTACTTCAAGTGATTACCCTCGGGTTAGCTAGACCATGGGTGATGGTAAGAACGATGAACTACTTGTCGGAGAATACGTATGTTCAAGGTAACTTAGATTTACTAGTAGCAAACGACCAACCGTCTGATGTGGAATCGGCTATTTCTGATGAAATAGCTCAAGCGTTTAATGTTGATCTTGGTATTGGCTAAATGATCTCTGGTGTTGCACACCCGCCTCGTAGTTCTGAACGCTGCGAGGCCATTTTAGATATCTCTCACCCTGATAAACTACTCCTGAGTGTGGATGGCTCTATTGTTTCTGCATATTTTGAACGTGTTGAAATTATGCGAGGCGTTGGATCCGCTCCAACAAAGCTCAAATTCCCAGATGGATGGCAATTTATCTCGGAGGAAAGTGATGAGCTGGACGCCTATTTGAGAGACAGAGGTAAACATAATTTCTTAGGTAAATTAGAGAAGAACATCACGGCTATCTTAGTTAGTAGTGTTGTTCTCGTGTTACTTACTATTTCTATGTTCACTCATGGGATCCCGTGGTTAACTCATCAAATAGTCACTTATCTACCTGATTCGGTGCCTAGGCTGGTTGAAAATCAGGTTTTAGAGTCTTTAGATGAACAGTTCTTTGAGAGCTCCACTCTGTCGGAAGAACGACAGCGCCACATTCGACAGCGCTTTGAAAAGCAGCTGCAAAAAATGAGTATTGAAGGCGATGTACAGTTGGTTTTTCGTTCTTCAGAGCTTGGCGCCAATGCTTTTGCGCTGAGTGCTGGGACAATCATCGTATTAGATGATCTCGTTAGATTGACTACAACGGAAGAGCAACTAGACAGTATCTTGTTACATGAATTAGGACATGTTCAGCACCAGCATGTAATGAAGGTATTGGTTCGATCAAGTTTGTTATCAGTAACTGTGGCGGCTTTGACTGGTGAAAGCTCTGGGATCATTGATAACCTTACTGGTCTTGGCGTGTTTGTTGCAAATAATGGTCAATCACAAGATGCAGAGCGAGAAGCTGATTCATTTGCTTCCTATTCGATGATCGAGCTGCATGGTTCTAATCAAGCTATGATTGAGATGTTTGAATTGTTAGGAAAAAGTTCTGATGGACATGCTGAACTACCCACATGGCTCAGTTCTCATCCTGAATTAGGTGAACGGATTGAATCATTGAGGGACGTACATTAGTTGTTTAGTGAAAAAGGTTAGTGTTAATGCCTAAATCATTGTTATCTAATTGTAATTTATATTAATCAAACAATTAGCACCGAATTTTAGACAATAAAAAGGGCAGATTATTATCTGCCCTTTTTCTTACTTAAAAACTATCGCATGGATTATAAAGCTGCGATTGTCGCTTTTTGCTCTTCAAGCTTAACAAGAGTTTCTTGGTAGCCTTCAAGCTTTTCACGCTCTTTCGCGATAACCGCTTCAGGTGCTTTAGCAACAAAACCTTCGTTACCTAGCTTACCTTCGATACGCTTAATCTCACCGTGAGTCTTCGCTACTTCTTTATCTAGACGAGCAAGTTCAGCATCTTTGTCGATAAGACCCGCCATTGGGATCATCAGCTCAGATTTGCCAACCAGTTTGGTTGCACAAGCCGGAGTTGCTTCGCCGTCGGCTAGAACTTTAATATCGTCTAGCTTAGCTAGAGAAGTAAGAACGATCTTATTTGCTTCGATACGTGCTGCATCTTTCTCATCAGCGACTTTGATCATTACTTCTAAGCCTTGGCTTGGGGCAATGTCGTATTCCGCACGTAGGTTACGGATAGCGGTGATGAAAGTTTTAACCCATTCGATGTCGTCAACGATCTCAGCATTGAAGTTAGCTTCATTAAACTGAGGAAGTGCTTGAGTCATGATGGTCTCGCCTTCAACGCCGTCTACTAGCGGCTTAACGCTTTGCCAGATAGATTCAGTGATGTAAGGAAGAACAGGGTGAGCAAGACGTAGAGTCTTCTCTAGAACCGTGATAAGCGTGTAACGAGTCGCTTGCTGTTGAGCTTCAGTACCCTTCCAAAGAACAGGTTTAGTTAGCTCTAGGTACCAGTCACAGAATTGGTTCCAGATGAATTCGTAAAGCGTGTTGGCCGCCATGTCTAGACGGTAGTTGTCTAGGTGAGCGTTAAACTCTTTCGCTGCAACTTCAAACTGAGATTCAATCCACTTGTCTGCTAGAGAGAATTCCATGTTTGCACGGTCTTCAACAGACAGTGACATGCCACAATCGTGCTCTTCTGTATTCATCAGTACGTAACGGCTTGCGTTCCATAGCTTGTTACAGAAGTTACGGTAACCTTCAAGACGCTTCATGTCCCAGTTGATGTCACGGCCAGTTGAAGCCATAGCAGCAAGAGTGAAACGCAGTGCATCAGTACCGTACGGTTCGATACCATCTTCGAAAGTTTTACGCGTAGCTTTTTCGATCTTAGCAGCCAGTTTAGGTTGCATCATGTTGCCACAACGCTTCTCTACTAGCTCTTCAAGGCCGATGCCGTCAATCATATCGATTGGATCAAGTACGTTACCTTTCGACTTAGACATCTTGTCGCCGTTTTCATCACGGATAAGACCCGTCATGTAAACTGTTTTGAAAGGTACTTGAGCCTTGCCATCTTCATCTTTCACGAAGTGCATGGTCATCATGATCATACGAGCAACCCAGAAGAAGATAATATCAAAACCAGATACTAGTACTTCTGATGGGTGGAATGTTTTCATTGCTTCAGTATCTTCAGGCCAGCCTTGTGTGCCGAACGTCCAAAGTGCAGAAGAGAACCATGTATCAAGAACGTCGTTGTCTTGCTTAAGAACAATTACCGGTGAAAGGTTGTTCTTTTCACGAACTTCTTCTTCAGTGCGACCTACGTAAACTTTACCATCGTTGTCGTACCATGCTGGGATACGGTGGCCCCACCAAAGTTGACGAGAGATACACCAGTCTTGCACGTCACGCATCCACGCGAAGTACATGTTTTCATATTGCTTAGGTACGAATTGGATCTCACCATCTTCAACGGCTTTAACGGCAGGCGCAGCAAGAGGCGCTGTACGCACGTACCATTGGTCAGTCAGCATTGGTTCGATAACCACACCACCACGGTCACCGTAAGGAACGGTTAGATCGTGATCTTTGATTTCTTCAAGTAGGCCTAGCTCTTCAAATTCAGCAACCGTTGCACGACGAGCAGCAAAACGTTCCATACCTTGGTATTTAGCAGGAAGCTCTGTTGAGTACACATCGCTTTCTTCACCGTTAGTCGTGAATATTTCAGCCGCATCACGGATATCACCGTTGAACGTTAGGATATTGATCATAGGTAGGCTATGGCGCTTGCCCACTTCGTAATCGTTAAAGTCATGGGCTGGAGTTATTTTTACACAACCCGTGCCTTTATCCATGTCTGCGTGCTCATCGCCTACGATAGGGATAAGACGATTAACGATAGGAAGCAGGATTTCTTTACCAATAAGATCTTTGTAGCGTAGATCTTCTGGGTTTACTGCAACACCAGTATCGCCAAACATGGTTTCTGGGCGCGTAGTTGCAACGACGATGTAGTCTTTGCCATCCGCCGTTTTTACACCGTTCGCTAGTGGGTAGCGGACGTGCCACATAAAACCTTTTTTGTCTTTGTTTTCAACTTCAAGATCAGAAATAGCAGTGTGCAGTTTAGGATCCCAGTTTACTAGACGTTTACCACGGTAGATTAGGTCTTCTTCGTATAGACGAACAAACACTTCTTGAGTCGCAGCCGATAGGCCGTCATCCATAGTGAATCGCTCACGCTCCCAATCTAAAGAAGCACCAAGACGACGAAGTTGTTGAGTGATCGTGCCACCTGATTCGCCTTTCCATTCCCAGATCTTGTCGATGAAAGCTTCACGGCCGTAGTCGTGTTTTGTTTTGCCTTCTTCAGCGGCAATCTTACGCTCAACAACCATTTGAGTGGCGATACCAGCGTGGTCAGTACCCACTTGCCAAAGAGTATTTTTGCCTTTCATACGTTGAGCACGGATAAGCGTATCCATGATCGTATCTTGGAACGCGTGACCCATGTGTAGGCTGCCAGTGACGTTCGGTGGCGGGATCATGATGCTGTAAGCTTCTTTTGATGTGTCACCGTGTGGCTTAAAGTAGCCTTTCTCTTCCCAAGTCTTATACAGAGCTTGTTCGATTGATGTTGGGTTGTATGTCTTTTCCATAGTGCTCTTATAACGGATACTGTGAATGGTTAATCGTGGTCAAACTTCATAAGTGAAGCTTCTTGAATCTAAATCCAAAGATAGCTTTAACTATGAGGTTTGACTATGGATGTTGAATCTCGATAGTTTGTAGCTGATATCCAGCCTGACGGTAAATTTTATACCTTTCTCGAGCGAGTTGCTTAGCTTTTTCTTCGCAAGGAACGAAGTCTATCACCTGAGCAAAGGCGTTCGCAAAGGTTGTATTATTATCGGCCAGGTTTATTACCAGTTGGCGATTCCAATTATGTTTTACGCCTTGATAGCCAATTTCGATGTTGGTTGAATACTTTGGGCCTTCGCCAACTAAGTTATGTGCAATAAATTCATTGGGTTCGACCTGCCAGAAAACCTCAGCGATACGTTCGGCATGTTCTTTGTCATTGCAGTTGAGATAAAGTTTAGCGCCTTGTTTAGCAAAGTGCTGAACAAGAAACAGCACATAGTGAGCAAAACCATCTTCGCTGGCTTGCGGGCTGTCTGAAGGCACAATGTAAAACGTGGCAGTCTGCATACTTAACACTCGAAACTTGAACTGAAAATCGTGGATATCAATATTACTTGGTTAACAGGGTCTAACAAATAGCGCTTATTAAAAAAGGGCCCTTAGGCCCTTTTCATTATTTTGAAGATTGCTCTTCAGTCTCTTGGCCGCTGCGGTTCAATAAGAATTGGACTAGCATTGAGACAGGACGACCTGTCGAGCCTTTCGCTGCACCTGACTTCCACGCAGTACCTGCACTGTCGATGTGAGCCCAGTGGTACTTCTTAGTGAATTTAGACAGGAAGCAACCTGCGGTGATAGTACCGCCTGGGCGGCCACCGATGTTTGCCATATCAGCAAACGGACTGTTCAGCTGCTCATGGTATTCGTCTGCCATAGGTAGACGCCATGCGCGATCACTTGCTTGCTCTGAAGCGTTAACAAGTTCGTGAGACAGTGGGTTGTGGTTAGATAGAACGCCACTGATGTGGTGACCTAGAGCGATAACACATGCTCCAGTTAGCGTAGCAACATCGACAACACAATCTGGTTCAAAGCGCTCAACGTAAGTTAGGGCATCACATAGAACCAAGCGACCTTCTGCATCAGTATTTAATACTTCAACGGTTTGGCCTGACATGGTTGTTAGAATGTCACCTGGGCGGTAAGCATTGCTACCTGGCATGTTTTCACAGCCCGCAAGGATACCTACAACGTTGATTGGCAAGTTAAGTTTCGCCAGTGCTTTCATTGTGCCGAATACAGATGCAGCACCACACATGTCGTACTTCATCTCATCCATGCCTTCACCAGGCTTAAGCGAGATACCGCCTGAATCGAAAGTAAGACCTTTACCGACTAGAACGATAGGTTTTGCATTTGGGTCAGCAGCGCCTTTGTATTCCATGATAGACATCATAGATTCGTTCTTAGAGCCACGGCCTACAGCTAAGTATGAAGTCATACCAAGCTTTTCCATCTCTTCTTCACCGATGATCTTAGTCTTTACTGTCTCATAATCGTCAGCTAAACGACGAGCTTGAGAAGCTAAGTAAGCAGGGTTTGCGATGTTTGGTGGCATGTTGCCAAGATCTTTAGATGCTTTCACACCTGAAGCAATAGCAAGACCATGAGAAATCGCTTTTTCGCCAAGGCTTAGCTCGCGACGAGTTGGTACGTTGAATACCAATTTACGCAATGGACGACGAGTCTCTGGTTTGTTGCTCTTAAATTGGTCGAATGTGTAAAGACCATCTTTAGTCGCTTCTACCGCTTGACGAACTTTCCAGTAAGTGTCGCGACCTTTAACGTGAAGTTCTGTAAGGAAACATACTGCTTCCATAGAACCAGTTTCGTTTAGTGTGCTGATGGTTTTTTGGATGATTTCTTTGTATTGACGCTCGCCTAGCTCACGTTCTTTACCACAGCCTACCAGTAGAACACGTTCTGAAAGTACACCAGGTACTTGATGCAGTAGCAGCATCTGGCCAGGTTTACCCTCTAGATCACCGCGACGAAGCAGTGAACTAATGTAGCCATCGCTAATCTTATCTAATTGCTCGGCTACTGGAGAAAGGCGGCGCGGTTCGAATACACCGACAACGATACATGCGCTGCGCTGTTTCTCTGGGCTGCCACTTTTTACACTGAACTCCATGCGTACTCCTACATCCTGAAGACAAATCGAACTAAATGTTAGATAATGGGTTCTTACTTGTTGGATCCTATAATGGAACTAACCTTAAAGAAGAACGCTAACACTTAGCTAAAAATTTAAAAAAATAAAAGGTTCAACGGGAAATTATAGTGATTCAATCAAAAAAACAAGTTTTGTATAGGTAATTTGAGCGTGATTATTGTTAGATATTTGATCCGCGAGACAATCAAGAGCCAATTTGCGATCTTTTTTGTTCTCTTTCTCGTGTTTCTCAGCCAAAAATTCATCAGTGTTTTAGCGGACGCCTCTGATGGTGATATTCCTGCGAGCCTCATATTGTCGATTGTTGGCCTAAATATGCCAGCGATGGGTTTATTGATGCTTCCACTCAGTATCTATATTGGTATTTTGCTTACTTTTGGCCGTCTTTACGCTGAAAGTGAAATTGTCGTAATGAACGCTACGGGTATTGGTAATAAATTCCTTATCCAATCTGCGCTTTATTTGGCTTTGATAACCGCATCAGTTGCCGCTTTTAACTCATTTTGGTTATCTCCTTGGTCGCAAGACAAAGTTGAGCAAATGTATGAAGAAGTGGCTGCAGAGAACAGTGTTGATCTGCTGCCAAAAGGTAAGTTTGAAGGCACGCCGGATGGTTCTTCTGTCGTTTTCATTGATGATATCGACGGTAATAAGTTAGAAAATGTGTTCGTTGCTCAAATGCGCCCACGTGACTCGGTATTGCCTAGTGTGATGTTCTCTAAGTCGGGTGATGTCAAAGAACTGAGCGATGGTCGCCAGGTCATCGTTATGTATGACGGCACTCGCCATGAAGGGGTTCCGACACGTCTCGATTATATGGTGACGCACTTTGAAGAGTACGAAGGTTTAATTGGTCAGCGTGAAGTTGAGAAAAAAGGTCGAGATTGGGAAGCCATTCCTACACTCGAACTGATTGGTAATCCAGAAAACAGTGCGAAAGCGGAATTACAGTGGCGAATTTCATTGGTACTTTGTATTCCATTGTTGACCATGCTTGTTGTGCCACTGTCTGCGGTGAACCCTCGACAGGGGCGTTTCGCTAAAATTGGCCCAGCCATTCTAATTTATCTAACCTATTTCTTAGCAATCAGTGCAACCAAATCTTCGATTGAAGAAGGGAGTATCCCTGCGGTAGTCGGCATGTGGCCAATTAATGCGTTATTGTTATTTGTCGCAATTGGTGCAAACTTTATGGATAGCGTGCCAGTAAGGCGTTTGAAAGAAAAATTCAAGAATAAAAGGTTAGCTTAAGCCGTGTTTAAGATTCTCGATTTATATATAGGCAGAACCATCATTGCAACGACGTCACTGGTATTGGTGACGTTTGTTGGTCTCTCTGGGATCATCAAGTACGTAGAGCAGCTGAGAAAGGTTGGTCGTGGTACCTATGATCTACTACAAGCACTGTATTTCGTTCTATTGAGTGTCCCTCGTGATATCGAAATGTTCTTTCCAATGGCTGCATTACTTGGTGCATTGATTGGACTGGGTATGCTTGCTGCGAGTTCTGAGCTGGTGGTGATGCAGGCGGCGGGTTTCTCTAAGTTAGATATTGGCCTATCGGTACTCAAAACCGCAATTCCATTAATGATCGTGGTGACTCTTCTTGGTCAATGGGGTGCGCCTCAAGCACAGAAGATGGCTCGTGACTTAAGAACTATATCGATTGCTGGTGGTAATATTATCTCTACCCAAAGTGGGGTATGGGCACGTGATGCCAATGACTTCATTTTCATTGTCAAAATCGATGATCAGAAGTTATATGGTATGAATATGTGGCGCTTTGATGAGAACAAGGCTCTGAAAACAGCTATATACTCAAAAGAAGTCGATTACGTTGGCAACAACGTTTGGACTATGAACGATGTAGAGATCACGTCTTTCGAAAATGAGCTTCAGATTACTAAAGAAAGCTTACCAACTTATACTTGGGAAACATCACTCGCTCCGGATAAGCTTGCGATCGTAACGGTTAAACCAGAAGAACTGTCTTTAAGTGGGTTGTACGATTATGTTTCCTACCTTAAAGCCTCGGAGCAAGATGCATCACGCTATGAACTCGCTTTATGGAGAAAGATAACTCAGCCGATTTCGATAGCGGTCATGATGTTGATGGCATTGTCGTTTATCTTTGGTCCATTACGAAGTGTGACTATGGGAGCTAGGATTCTTTCGGGGGTTATTGCAGGTTTTACCTTCTATATATCCAGTGAGTTCTTTGGTCCGGTCAGTTTGGTTTATCAAATACCACCGGCCTTTGGTGCGCTAGCCCCGAGCGTGGTCTTCCTCGGAATAGCCATAATGCTCTTGAGGCGTAAACTGTAAATAGAAAAAAGGAAGGCATAACGCCTTCCTTTTTTGATCTTGACTGTAGCAAGTTTAATCGCGTTATCGTGCTTGTGGTAGCACTACAACTTCGGTCTTCGCCCAGATGTCGTGAAAGCCACGTTTCTGAGGATCGAATGGAACACATAAGTTTGCTAATCCAAATCCTGAAGTTCCTAAGCGAATAAGCGCTTGGGTTACCGTAATAGTGGAGCCATCTTTGTTTTGAATGCGCAGTTTCCAAGCTCGCATTCCTAGCGTTTGACCTGCTCTTGTCCAAAAGAACACAAAGAAGTACACCCAAACTACGACTAAGTAAAAGGTATATGCAGGGCTCCAAATCGGATGGTTGCTCAAGAAGTCACTAACATCGGCATAACCGCTATGGTTAAAAACGCCAAGTGCCATGAGCGCATGCAGCAGAGCGACAATGACGCCAGCCGCCAGCATCTCAATAGCGATTACGATAAGGGCGTCATAGAACAAGGCACCAAATCGGCGCATTACTCCTGCTGGTGGCATTGTGTTTGTTGATGTCATGGTGTTATTACTTCTTCAAAAATTTAGGCGTCAGAATATAGTCTAAGGCTTGGCGTGAAAAGAGACATGACGCACAGCTTATGACTTAGTGGCGAAATTATCGGCAAACACACATGAATTCAAGTTTTTATACTTGCCACATCAGTTCGCATACGTATAATGCCAAACATCGAAAGGGCAATGCCCTAAGATAATGCCGGTATGGTGAAATTGGTATACACGACGGATTCAAAATCCGTTGCCTTCGGGCGTGGCGGTTCAAGTCCGCCTACCGGTACCAAACATAGAAAGGTCGCTTTTATAGCGACCTTTCGTCGTTTTAGGCGTTTGTGAATTTAAAATCCAGCGTGTCGGCTTGGATGCAAGCCCAGTCAAGTCGGCCTACCGGTACCATATTTAGATAAAGCCCTGATCAGAAATGGCCGGGGCTTTGTTGTCTCTGGAGAACAGAAAAGCTGACCTTTATTTTAACGGAAGAAACGCTTTTTTAATCAGTCAGATCTTGTTGTTTCATTCCTAAACCACACCGTTTCCCTCCACAATTCGATTCCTTAATAAATTAATCATCTTAAATCATGATGTTACCTACCATTCTCTCTTCTATTGTCTATGTTTAAAGGAATAATAGAGGAGAGATATATGCTGACAGTAACCCCTTACTTGTTTTTTGATGGCCGTTGTAATGAAGCGTTGGATTTTTACCATAAGTGTTTTGGCGGTGTAGTTTTATCTAAACAACTTTTTAGTGACGCGCCACAAGTAATAGAGGGAGCTCAACCTGATTGGATTATGCATGCTGAGTTCGAAGCATTTGGGATGAAGCTGATGATGTCCGATGGTGTTAAAGCCAAGGAGCTTGAAGGGAACAACCTTGCACTCTCGCTTGTTACCGAGGATACCGCGACTCAAGAGCAAATCTTTGAAAATCTGAAGCAAGGTGGGCGAATAATGACACCTTTAGCGGATACGTTTTGGGGAGCTCGGTTTGGCAAAGTGGAAGATAAGTTCGGCATACGTTGGATGGTGCACTGTGATTCTTTAAGTTGAACCTGTGAAATTGGATAGTGAAATTGCTGCTCGGTTTTATTAGAATTATAAATAGAGATTATTGATCAATATTATATATAAAAATGGGCAGCATAAAGATTACCGTAGATCGCATTCAGCCCGGTCTACATGTACGACTCCCAGTAAAATGGAATGAACACCCATTTCTACTTAACAGCTTTAAAATCAAAGATGACGCTCAAGTACAAGTAATTCGACATCTTGGGATTAAGCACGTCTATATAAACCCGAACCAAAGCGATACATCACCTTTACCTGCTAACCATGTGAGTGAACAAGACATTGATACTGATTTACAAGTAAGTCTTGAAGCGGAAAGAATGTGGAAAGATAAGCATGAGCGTATCGAAACTCTAAGCTCTTACCGTCGTAGGGTAAGTCATTGCGAGAAAGAGTTCGAACGTTCGCTTGCCCGAATGCGTTCTGTGATGACCAAAATCCGTAATCGCCCATTAGATGCGGTAGGGGAGGTTAAAGCTCTTGTTGATGATATTGTTGAAACGCTAGTGAGTGACGATAACGTAACCTTGCATCTCATGAATGCAAAAGCTGACTTTGAAGACATTTACTTCCATACATTAAATGTCTCTGTTGTTGCGTTAATGATTGGTAAAGCAAAAGGCTACAATACGCAACAGTTGAAAGACCTTTCATTTGCCGCGTTGTTTCACGATATAGGTAAAATAAAGATACCCGTAGCGATACTAAGAAAGCAGGCAGCTTTGACTGTGCCAGAGGCGAATTATCTCAAACTTCATACTAAGTATGGGGTAGATATAGTCACGGCTATTGAAGGTTTTCCTGACAGTGCGAAGAGAGTTATTGGTCAACATCACGAAATGAATGACGGCTCAGGTTATCCAGAAGGCTTAACTGAAGATGGTATAGATGAGTTTGCAAAAATAGTCGCGGTAGCAAATGCATTTGATAACCTTTGCCACAGTAAAGCGCAATCCCAGCAAAAGATCCCTTACTTAGCACTCTCTCATTTATATAAGAACTGCAAACACCTATATAGTCAGGATAACTTGAGTCTGTTAGTCAAGTTTATGGGAGTCTACCCACCGGGCACTGTCGTGCAGCTTTCAAATGAATCAATTGGAATAGTGATTTCAGTTAATGCCAAACACATGCTTTACCCGAATGTACTGATCTATGATCCTAGCGTGCCAAGAACCCAAGCCCCGATCATTGACCTCTTTACTAAAGAGATAAAAATTGTCAATGCAGTTCATCCAAGTAAGTTACCGGAACAAGTTAGAGAATATCTAAACCCTAGGGCTCGTTTGTCTTACTTTTTTGATAATGGCGAGTAGTTATCCACAGGGTGTTGTGGGTAATTTGTTCGAAACTTGGGTTAAAAGTGGTATAAATAAGCCCTTGGTTGAAATGTCTTCGCTTAACCTCTTTTTTCAATAAAAAACGCATTTAATGCTTGCCAATAAGAGCTGCATCTCTATAATGCCGCCTCACTGACACGGCAGACGCCACAAGGCTTCAGCGCAGAATGTTGGTAAGGCAACTAGCTTAAAGCGTTTAATCGCTTCTACTTTTAAAAAGTAGAAATTAATTCCCAATAAGTGTTTGACACTGAGAATTAAAACGCTAGAATGACCGTCCACTTCGAGAGGCTCCTTACTCAAAAGGAACGCTCAACAAGTGAAGCTCTTTAACAATTTAAACCTATCAATCTGTGTGGGCACTCGTTGATGAATATCAAAGCGTTATTGGTTCTTTTTCGAAAGAGCGTAATAACAGTTACTTCGGTAACAAACTTGATTTCAATGAACTGAGTGACCAATACAAAATTAAGTTTACTTAATTTTGGCACAGTCAATTCATTACCATTCTGTTGGAATGGTAATAGCTTTAAAATTACACTCTTTATTTATAAAGAATAGTTTTGAAGTCAGTATTCGTTGAGTCACAAAATCTTAAATTGAAGAGTTTGATCATGGCTCAGATTGAACGCTGGCGGCAGGCCTAACACATGCAAGTCGAGCGGAAACGACACTAACAATCCTTCGGGTGCGTTAATGGGCGTCGAGCGGCGGACGGGTGAGTAATGCCTAGGAAATTGCCTTGATGTGGGGGATAACCATTGGAAACGATGGCTAATACCGCATAATGCCTACGGGCCAAAGGGGGGGACCTTCGGGCCTCTCGCGTCAAGATATGCCTAGGTGGGATTAGCTAGTTGGTGAGGTAATGGCTCACCAAGGCGACGATCCCTAGCTGGTCTGAGAGGATGATCAGCCACACTGGAACTGAGACACGGTCCAGACTCCTACGGGAGGCAGCAGTGGGGAATATTGCACAATGGGCGAAAGCCTGATGCAGCCATGCCGCGTGTATGAAGAAGGCCTTCGGGTTGTAAAGTACTTTCAGTTGTGAGGAAGGGGGTAACGTTAATAGCGTTATCTCTTGACGTTAGCAACAGAAGAAGCACCGGCTAACTCCGTGCCAGCAGCCGCGGTAATACGGAGGGTGCGAGCGTTAATCGGAATTACTGGGCGTAAAGCGCATGCAGGTGGTTCATTAAGTCAGATGTGAAAGCCCGGGGCTCAACCTCGGAACTGCATTTGAAACTGGTGAACTAGAGTGCTGTAGAGGGGGGTAGAATTTCAGGTGTAGCGGTGAAATGCGTAGAGATCTGAAGGAATACCAGTGGCGAAGGCGGCCCCCTGGACAGACACTGACACTCAGATGCGAAAGCGTGGGGAGCAAACAGGATTAGATACCCTGGTAGTCCACGCCGTAAACGATGTCTACTTGGAGGTTGTGGCCTTGAGCCGTGGCTTTCGGAGCTAACGCGTTAAGTAGACCGCCTGGGGAGTACGGTCGCAAGATTAAAACTCAAATGAATTGACGGGGGCCCGCACAAGCGGTGGAGCATGTGGTTTAATTCGATGCAACGCGAAGAACCTTACCTACTCTTGACATCCAGAGAAGCCAGCGGAGACGCAGGTGTGCCTTCGGGAACTCTGAGACAGGTGCTGCATGGCTGTCGTCAGCTCGTGTTGTGAAATGTTGGGTTAAGTCCCGCAACGAGCGCAACCCTTATCCTTGTTTGCCAGCGAGTAATGTCGGGAACTCCAGGGAGACTGCCGGTGATAAACCGGAGGAAGGTGGGGACGACGTCAAGTCATCATGGCCCTTACGAGTAGGGCTACACACGTGCTACAATGGCGCATACAGAGGGCAGCAAGCTAGCGATAGTGAGCGAATCCCAAAAAGTGCGTCGTAGTCCGGATTGGAGTCTGCAACTCGACTCCATGAAGTCGGAATCGCTAGTAATCGTGAATCAGAATGTCACGGTGAATACGTTCCCGGGCCTTGTACACACCGCCCGTCACACCATGGGAGTGGGCTGCAAAAGAAGTGGGTAGTTTAACCTTTCGGGGAGGACGCTCACCACTTTGTGGTTCATGACTGGGGTGAAGTCGTAACAAGGTAGCCCTAGGGGAACCTGGGGCTGGATCACCTCCTTATACGAAGATAGTCACGATGAGTGTCCACACAGATTGATGGTTTAGATTTAGTTAAAGCCAGAGCTTTAATTAATAACGTAAGTTATTGATTAAAGCTTTTTGCTTTATGCTCTTTAACAATTTGGAAAGCTGACTGATTGATTACTTACGAGTAATTCAATCAAATTTAAAAGTTCTCAATGTTTATCTTTCATTAGATAAACACAACAAACACATTCAAGTGTCTTGTATTCGAATCAAACTTTAGTTTGATTCACAATTGAGTCCGGCAAACAGTTATCAAGAATTAACCCTTCTTGATGACAACCAAAAACCTTGGTTAGTTGCCATACGCTAAGACCCTTTCGGGTTGTATGGTTAAGTGACTAAGCGTACACGGTGGATGCCTTGGCAGTCAGAGGCGATGAAAGGCGTAATAACTTGCGATAAGCCCAGATTAGGTAGTAATAACCTTTTGAGTCTGGGATTCCTGAATGGGGAAACCCACTTGCATAAGCAAGTATCCTGTTGTGAATACATAGCAACAGGAGGCAAACCGGGGGAACTGAAACATCTAAGTACCCCGAGGAAGAGAAATCAACCGAGATTCCGAAAGTAGCGGCGAGCGAAATTGGATTAGCCCTTAAGCTTTTAATGAGACAGATGAAGGCTCTGGAAAGTGCCGCAATAAAGGGTGATAGCCCCGTAATCGACATCTCATAATCAGTGAAAACGAGTAGGGCGGGACACGTGATATCCTGTCTGAATATGGGGGGACCATCCTCCAAGGCTAAATACTACTGACTGACCGATAGTGAACCAGTACCGTGAGGGAAAGGCGAAAAGAACCCCTGTGAGGGGAGTGAAATAGAACCTGAAACCGTGTACGTACAAGCAGTAGGAGCACCTTCGTGGTGTGACTGCGTACCTTTTGTATAATGGGTCAGCGACTTAATTTTAGTAGCAAGGTTAACCGTTTAGGGGAGCCGTAGGGAAACCGAGTCTTAACTGGGCGTACAGTTGCTAGGATTAGACCCGAAACCAGGTGATCTAGCCATGGGCAGGTTGAAGGTTGAGTAACATCAACTGGAGGACCGAACCGACTAATGTTGAAAAATTAGCGGATGACTTGTGGCTAGGGGTGAAAGGCCAATCAAACCTGGAGATAGCTGGTTCTCCCCGAAAGCTATTTAGGTAGCGCCTCGGACGAATACTACTGGGGGTAGAGCACTGTTAAGGCTAGGGGGTCATCCCGACTTACCAACCCTTTGCAAACTCCGAATACCAGTAAGTACTATCCGGGAGACACACGGCGGGTGCTAACGTCCGTCGTGGAGAGGGAAACAACCCAGACCGCCAGCTAAGGTCCCAAAGTATAGCTAAGTGGGAAACGATGTGGGAAGGCTCAGACAGCCAGGATGTTGGCTTAGAAGCAGCCATCATTTAAAGAAAGCGTAATAGCTCACTGGTCGAGTCGGCCTGCGCGGAAGATGTAACGGGGCTAAGCTATACACCGAAGCTGCGGCTACGTACCTTAGGGTATGTGGGGTAGGGGAGCGTTCTGTAAGCCGTTGAAGGTGGTCTGTAAGGGCTGCTGGAGGTATCAGAAGTGCGAATGCTGACATGAGTAACGATAAAGGGAGTGAAAAACTCCCTCGCCGGAAGACCAAGGGTTCCTGTCCAACGTTAATCGGGGCAGGGTAAGTCGACTCCTAAGGCGAGGCCGAAAGGCGTAGTCGATGGGAAACGGGTTAATATTCCCGTACTTCTTACAATTGCGATGGGGGGACGGAGAAGGCTAGGTGGGCCTGGCGACGGTTGTCCAGGTTCAAGTATGTAGGCGGAAAGTTTAGGTAAATCCGGACTTTCTTAACGCTGAGATACGATGTCGAGCTACTACGGTAGTGAAGTCATTGATGCCATGCTTCCAGGAAAAGCCTCTAAGCTTCAGATTGTAAGGAATCGTACCCCAAACCGACACAGGTGGTCGGGTAGAGAATACCAAGGCGCTTGAGAGAACTCGGGTGAAGGAACTAGGCAAAATGGTACCGTAACTTCGGGAGAAGGTACGCTCTTATCAGTGAAGTCCCTTGCGGATGGAGCAGACGAGAGTCGCAGATACCAGGTGGCTGCAACTGTTTATTAAAAACACAGCACTGTGCAAAATCGTAAGATGACGTATACGGTGTGACGCCTGCCCGGTGCCGGAAGGTTAATTGATGGGGTTAGTCTTCGGACGAAGCTCTTGATCGAAGCCCCGGTAAACGGCGGCCGTAACTATAACGGTCCTAAGGTAGCGAAATTCCTTGTCGGGTAAGTTCCGACCTGCACGAATGGCGTAATGATGGCCACGCTGTCTCCACCCGAGACTCAGTGAAATTGAAATCGCTGTGAAGATGCAGTGTACCCGCGGCTAGACGGAAAGACCCCGTGAACCTTTACTACAGCTTGGCACTGAACATTGAACCTACATGTGTAGGATAGGTGGGAGACTATGAAATTGCGTCGCTAGATGTGATGGAGTCGTCCTTGAAATACCACCCTTGTAGTTTTGATGTTCTAACGTCGGTCCCTGAATCGGGATTACGGACAGTGCCTGGTGGGTAGTTTGACTGGGGCGGTCTCCTCCCAAAGAGTAACGGAGGAGCACGAAGGTGGGCTAAACACGGTTGGACATCGTGTGGTTAGTGCAATGGCATAAGCCCGCTTGACTGCGAGAATGACAATTCGAGCAGGTGCGAAAGCAGGTCATAGTGATCCGGTGGTTCTGAATGGAAGGGCCATCGCTCAACGGATAAAAGGTACTCCGGGGATAACAGGCTGATACCGCCCAAGAGTTCATATCGACGGCGGTGTTTGGCACCTCGATGTCGGCTCATCACATCCTGGGGCTGAAGTCGGTCCCAAGGGTATGGCTGTTCGCCATTTAAAGTGGTACGCGAGCTGGGTTTAGAACGTCGTGAGACAGTTCGGTCCCTATCTGCCGTGGGCGTTGGAAAATTGAAAGGGGCTGCTCCTAGTACGAGAGGACCGGAGTGGACGAACCTCTGGTGTTCGGGTTGTCATGCCAATGGCATTGCCCGGTAGCTAAGTTCGGAATCGATAACCGCTGAAAGCATCTAAGCGGGAAGCGAGCCTTGAGATGAGTTTTCCCTGGCACTATAAGTGTCCTAAAGGGTTGTCGTAGACTACGACGTTGATAGGCAGGGTGTGTAAGTGCTGCGAGGCATTGAGCTAACCTGTACTAATTGCCCGTGAGGCTTAACCATACAACACCCAAGGGGTTTTGTGGACTCAGATGTACAGACCTTGAATGCGTTTGAAGAGAAATACTTTTAAATCAGTTTTCCTAATTTTAAAATTTGCTTGGCGACCATAGCATTGTGGACCCACCTGATTCCATGCCGAACTCAGAAGTGAAACACAATAGCGCGATGGTAGTGTGGGGTTTCCCCATGTGAGAGTAGGACATCGCCAGGCTTTAATTTCGACTTTGTCTATTTAATAGACAAGTCACCATAGAGTTCTAAGTTTCTTAGAGTTTTATGTTGACTTTCAAAGTAGAAAGCGTATTATACGCGTCCTGCTTAAGTGCTAAGGCACTGAAAGCGTTCTCTTTTTAGAGAACACGCTCTTTAACAATTTAAACCTATCAATCTGTGTGGGCACTCGTTGATGAATATCAAAACGTTTTATCCTTTGGATAAAACAGTTACTTCGGTAACAAATTTGATTTCAATGAACTGAGTGACCAATACAAAATTAAGTTTACTTAATTTTGGCACAGTCAATTCATTACCATTCTGTTGGAATGGTAATAGCTTTAGAATTACATGTTTCTGTTCTTTTTCGAAAGAGCGGTAAATATTAGTTTTGAAGTCAGTATTCATTGAGTCACAAAATCTTAAATTGAAGAGTTTGATCATGGCTCAGATTGAACGCTGGCGGCAGGCCTAACACATGCAAGTCGAGCGGAAACGACACTAACAATCCTTCGGGTGCGTTAATGGCGTCGAGCGGCGGACGGGTGAGTAATGCCTAGGAAATTGCCTTGATGTGGGGGATAACCATTGGAAACGATGGCTAATACCGCATAATGCCTACGGGCCAAAGAGGGGGACCTTCGGGCCTCTCGCGTCAAGATATGCCTAGGTGGGGATTAGCTAGTTGGTGAGGTAATGGCTCACCAAGGCGACGATCCCTAGCTGGTCTGAGAGGATGATCAGCCACACTGGAACTGAGACACGGTCCAGACTCCTACGGGAGCAGCAGTGGGGAATATTGCACAATGGGCGAAAGCCTGATGCAGCCATGCCGCGTGTATGAAGAAGGCCTTCGGGTTGTAAAGTACTTTCAGTTGTGAGGAAGGGTGTGTAGTTAATAGCTGCGCATCTTGACGTTAGCAACAGAAGAAGCACCGGCTAACTCCGTGCCAGCAGCCGCGGTAATACGGAGGGTGCGAGCGTTAATCGGAATTACTGGGCGTAAAGCGCATGCAGGTGGTTCATTAAGTCAGATGTGAAAGCCCGGGGCTCAACCTCGGAACTGCATTTGAAACTGGTGAACTAGAGTGCTGTAGAGGGGGTAGAATTTCAGGTGTAGCGGTGAAATGCGTAGAGATCTGAAGGAATACCAGTGGCGAAGGCGGCCCCTGGACAGACACTGACACTCAGATGCGAAAGCGTGGGGAGCAAACAGGATTAGATACCCTGGTAGTCCACGCCGTAAACGATGTCTACTTGGAGGTTGTGGCCTTGAGCGTGGCTTTCGGAGCTAACGCGTTAAGTAGACCGCCTGGGGAGTACGGTCGCAAGATTAAAACTCAAATGAATTGACGGGGGCCCGCACAAGCGGTGGAGCATGTGGTTTAATTCGATGCAACGCGAAGAAACCTTACCTACTCTTGACATCCAGAGAAGCCAGCGGAGACGCAGGTGTGCCTTCGGAACTCTGAGACAGGTGCTGCATGGCTGTCGTCAGCTCGTGTTGTGAAATGTTGGGTTAAGTCCGCAACGAGCGCAACCTTATCCTTGTTTGCCAGCGAGTAATGTCGGGAACTCCAGGGAGACTGCCGGTGATAAACCGGAGGAAGGTGGGGACGACGTCAAGTCATCATGGCCCTACGAGTAGGGCTACACACGTGCTACAATGGCGCATACAGAGGGCAGCAAGCTAGCGATAGTGAGCGAATCCCAAAAAGGTGCGTCGTAGTCGGATTGGAGTCTGCAACTCGACTCCATGAAGTCGGAATCGCTAGTAATCGTGAATCAGAATGTCACGGTGAATACGTTCCCGGGCCTTGTACACACCGCCGTCACACCATGGGAGTGGGCTGCAAAGAAGTGGGTAGTTTAACCTTTCGGGGAGGACGCTCACCACTTTGTGGGTTCATGACTGGGGTGAAGTCGTAACAAGGTAGCCCTAGGGGAACCTGGGGCTGGATCACCTCCTTATACGAAGATACCACGATGAGTGTCCACACAGATTGATTAGGTTTAGAAAGTAAAAGAGACGATATTGGGTCTGTAGCTCAGCTGGTTAGAGCGCTCGCCTGATAAGCGGGAGGTCGGTGGTTCGAGTCCACTCAGACCCACCAATATCGACTAGAACAAAGATGGGGCTATAGCTCAGCTGGGAGAGCGCCTGCCTTGCACGCAGGAGGTCTGCGGTTCGATCCCGCATAGCTCCACCATCTTTAAGTGTTTTTATCTGAAAATATTTAAAAATGGTTCATTAGTTTGAATCAAGCTCTTTAACAAATTTGGAAAGCTGACTGATTGATTACTTACGAGTAATTCAATCAAATTTAAAAGTTCTCAATGTTTATCTTTCATTAGATAACACAACAAACACATTCAAGTGTCTTGTATTCGAATCAATGTTACATTGATTCACAATTGAGTCCGGCAAACAGTTATCAAGAATTAACCCTTCTTGATGACAACCAAAAACCTTGGTTAGTTGCCATACGCTTATTTGTCTTCAGTGAAAGCAAATTTTCGGGTTGTATGGTTAAGTGACTAAGCGTACACGGTGGATGCCTTGGCAGTCAGAGGCGATGAAAGGCGTAATAACTTGCGATAAGCCCAGATTAGGTAGTAATAACCTTTTGAGTCTGGGATTCCTGAATGGGGAAACCCACTTGCATAAGCAAGTATCCTGTTGTGAATACATAGCAACAGGAGGCAAACCGGGGAACTGAAACATCTAAGTACCCCGAGGAAGAGAAATCAACCGAGATTCCGAAAGTAGCGGCGAGCGAAATTGGATTAGCCCTTAAGCTTTTAATGATGCAGGTGAAGAGTCTGGAAAGTCTCGCAATAAAGGGTGATAGCCCCGTAACCGACACTCATAATCAGTGAAAACGAGTAGGGCGGACACGTGATATCCTGTCTGAATATGGGGGGACCATCCTCCAAGGCTAAATACTACTGACTGACCGATAGTGAACCAGTACCGTGAGGGAAAGGCGAAAAGAACCCCTGTGAGGGGAGTGAAATAGAACCTGAAACCGTGTACGTACAAGCAGTAGGAGCACCTTCGTGGTGTGACTGCGTACCTTTTGTATAATGGGTCAGCGACTTAATTTTAGTAGCAAGGTTAACCGTTTAGGGAGCCGTAGGGAAACCGAGTCTTAACTGGGCGTACAGTTGCTAGGATTAGACCCGAAACCAGGTGATCTAGCCATGGGCAGGTTGAAGGTTGAGTAACATCAACTGGAGGACCGAACCGACTAATGTTGAAAAATTAGCGGATGACTTGTGGCTAGGGGTGAAAGGCCAATCAAACCTGGAGATAGCTGGTTCTCCCCGAAAGCTATTTAGGTAGCGCCTCGGACGAATACTACTGGGGGTAGAGCACTGTTAAGGCTAGGGGTCATCCCGACTTACCAACCCTTTGCAAACTCCGAATACCAGTAAGTACTATCCGGGAGACACACGGCGGGTGCTAACGTCCGTCGTGGAGAGGGAAACAACCCAGACCGCCAGCTAAGGTCCCAAAGTATAGCTAAGTGGGAAACGATGTGGGAAGGCTCAGACAGCC